>NZ_JBEXIJ010000019.1:0-123187 GCF_040608495.1 Micromonospora sp. NPDC005174
CACCCGCTACGCCAAACGAGCATCCCTTTACCGGGCCAGCCTTGTCCTCATCGCCGCCATCATCTGGCTTCCATGATCGACAGGACAGGCCCTAGTCGGCATCGCTGTGTGACTCAGGTCACAACTGGACACGGTAGGGGCGTCCTGATCGACTCCGACCTCGTTGCGAGCAGCACCCGGTGGGGTGCCGCCCGAGAGAGGGAAGAAGCGACATGACGAAGGTGACCGCACAGTTGTCCGTCTCGATGGACGGCTTCTACGCCGGACCGCAGTTCGACGGCCGCGGCGACTGGATCGACTCGGCCGAGGCCGCGGGCTTCTTCCGGATCACCCGCTGGGCCACCGAGGCGGCGGCCTGGCGCGAACGGCAGGGCTTCGCCGGCGGCGAGCGGGACGCCAACTCCGACGTGATGGCCGAGACGTTCGAGGCGGCCGGCGCGTACGTCATGGGTCGTCGGATGGCCGACGGCGGCGAGGTGCCCTGGGGTGCGGAGCCACCGTTCCGCGCACCGGTCTTCGTCGTCACCCACCGACCCCGCGAAACCCTGCTGCGCGGCGGCGGAACCAGCTTCACCTACGTCACCGACGGGGTGGCCAGCGCGGTCGAGCAGGCGCGCGCCGCAGCCGGTGGCAAGAACGTCGCCGTGGCCGGCGGCGGCAGCCTGGCACGCCAGGTGCTCAAGGCCGGCCTGCTCGACGAGTTGGAGCTGCACGTCGTACCGGTCGTGCTCGGCACGGGCCTGCGCCTGCTCGACGCCGACCTCGACCTCGGCGACAAGGAGGCGATCGAGCTGACGCCGACCCGGGTCATCCACACACCGCAGGTCACCCACATCCGGTACACGGTCAACGGTCGCGCCCCGCTCGTGCTCGACGACCGGGGTCGGGGCGGCGGAGCCACGGCGACCACCAACTGACCTGCGCTTCCATCGATCCCACGAGGAGTTCGCATGCCACAGCTACTACGGGTGCAGTGCTTCAACGTCTCGCGCGACGGGTTCGGAACCGGGGAGGGACAGAGCCTGGAACGGCCCTTCGGCCACGCCGACCCCGCCCCGCTGTTCTCCTGGCGTGCCGCCACCGCCAGCTTCGTCTACCGCACCGAGCCCGGCGGCACCCGCGGCCTGGACGACTACCTGACCCGCGACGCCGAGCACAACATCGGCGCGGAGATCATGGGCCGCAACAAATTCGGCCCCCAGCGCGGGCCGTGGGAAAACCACGAATGGCAGGGGTGGTGGGGAGACAACCCGCCGTTCCACACGCCGGTCTTCGTGCTCACCCACCACGTACGGCCGTCGTTCGCCCTGTCCGACACCACGTTCCACTTCCTCGACGCCAGCCCGGCCGAGGCGCTGGCCCGGGCGAAGGAGGCAGCCGACGGCCGGGACGTACGCCTGGGTGGAGGGGTGGCGACCATCCGTGCGTTCCTCGACGCCGACCTGGTCGACACCATGCACATCGCCGTCGCGCCAGTCGACCTGCACCGGGGCGAACGGTTGTGGGAGAGCCCTGACGAGCTGCTCGACCGCTTTCACCTGGAGTCGGTGCCCAGCCCCAGCGGAGTCACCCACCTGCTGTTCTGGAGGCGGTGACGCAGACGCCGGGCTTCTAGCAGGCTGCACGTGAAGCCCGGGTAAATCGATCACCTTGAGTAACAATTCCATCACATGGAGTTGTGCACCCCTGCGTCTGGGTAACTCGGCAGTAGAAAGAAACTCACCCCTGCAGGGGAGGAACGATGACGCGGGACAAGACCACCCAGGACAGGACCACCAGGCCCAAGACCATCAGGGACAACAAGGCCGCGATGATCGGGCTTGTCGGCGTGGTCGCTGCTGCTGCCATCGGGGCACTGATCGCCGGAATCTTCGCCCTGTTCGAGCCGGACAAGGGCAGCGGGGACACGGTCAACAACAGCCCTTGCGGCGTGATCAAGGGCAGTCAGATCAACTGCAACAATCCGCAGGGTGAGCCGCTACCCACGACGAATCAGGCTCCCACCGGAACCGGGCCGTGGCCGTTTCGGACCGTCAATACCTGGGGTGAGAGCGGCGTCGACATGGGAGCGGTCGTGCGCCCCTGCAAGGAACAGGACTGCGGTTGCGACCCTACGGTCAAGTGCCGGCTGGGCGTGGCGAAGGGCAATACCACCGTGTACGCCCGATGCCTGGCTCACTCCGACTTCACCGGGGTGCCGGGCGAGGTTCAGGACACGGTCTGGTTCAAGATTGCCTGGCCCAACAACAAGCTGAAGGCGACCCAGGTGTTCGCCCCCACCGCTCACGACCAGTACTCCGGATGGGTGAAGGGCTCGACGCTGGAGCCCGAGGGGCACAACGGCAACATCCCCGTGTGCCCCGCCGAGCCGCGTGTCGAGCCCTTCAACTGACCGGACGATCTCAGCACGGTCCAGAACGACGGAAGCCCTGGGGGGACATGTGTCCTGACCAGGGCTTCCGTGCGTGGAGCGGGTGACGGGAATCGAACCCGCACTGTCAGCTTGGGAAGCTGATGTTCTGCCATTGAACTACACCCGCGAGCGGCACCACTGTACCCGAGTCGTCGCGCCCGTGCACCCAGCCACCCCCGCGCGCCAGCTGACCACGCCCACCGCGAAGAAGTTTCCAGACGGCAACATATGGCCGTTCTCAAATGCATCGATGGGTTGTAACGTCTGCCACACGTTGCCAGCCATGGCGTGACACACCCCCTGCCGCGCCGCCAGAAAGAGGTGGGCCCATGGGACTCCGTCCCAACCTGCTGACCCGGCGTGTCGCCGGTGTCGCGTCGACGACCCTCGCGCTGCTGCTCAGCACCGCTGCGGTGGGCGTCGTTCCGGCTGCTTCGGCCTCCTCCGCAGCGCCGGGCGGCGCCTGTTCGGGGCCGGCCGGCAGCCAGGCCAATGCCCGGGCGAAGCCCGGCGCCGCAGCCCTGCACGAGCCGAACGAGCTGACCGCCAAGCAGGTCCGCGAGCGGGACGCCGACCTTGCGGCGGCATTGCGTGAACGGGCCAACTACCGGGCCGGCGCCGGCGCGACGACGCTGGCCACCGTCACCATCCCGGTGGTGGTGCACGTGATCCAGGAGAACAGCACCCGGGCCGGCGGCAACATCCCGGACTCGATGATCACCTCGCAGATCAGCGTGCTCAACCAGGCCTACGCGGGCGGGACCGGCGGCGCGACCACCGCTTTCGCGTTCCGGCTCGACAAGATCAATCGGGTGACGAACACGTCCTGGTACCCGATCGTCGACGGCTCGTCCGCCGAGCGGTCGATGAAGTCGTCGCTGCGGGTCGGCGGCAAGAACACGCTCAACATCTACCTCGGTGAGCTGAGCGACGACCTGCTGGGCTGGGCGACCTTCCCGCAGCGCAACCTGAGCAGCATGGACGGCGTGGTCGTGCTGAACGAGTCACTGCCGGGCGGCACCGCCACCAACTACAACCAGGGCGACACCGGCACCCACGAGATCGGCCACTGGCTGAACCTCTACCACACCTTCCAGGGTGGCTGCGGCGGCTCCGGCGACGGCGTCAGCGACACCCCGGCCGAGGCGTCGCCTGCATACCAGTGCCCGACCGGGCGGAACACCTGCTCGGCGACCGGCCTGGACCCGATCACCAACTTCATGGACTACACCTACGACTCGTGCATGTACCAGTTCACGACGGGGCAGGCGAGCCGCATGCTGACCGCGTGGAACGCGTACCGCGCGGCGTAGCACCCCGCACGTACATCCGGTGCCGGCTCCCTCGTGACGGAGCCGGCACCGGCGTCTTTCCGAGGAACAGGCCGTGGTCAGGCGGCCGTGTACTGGACGTCACGGCTGCGGCGGGTCGGGCGCGTCTGCGGTACGGCCGGAGCCGCGACCGCCGCCGGCGGGCTCTGCGGATCGAGCCAGACCTGGACGGCCGGATGACCGACCGCGATGCCCAGGCCGTGCTGCTCACGGCGGGTCAGCATCGCCACGTCGACGGTGAACTCGAACAGCCGCCAGTCGACCCGTGGCTCCGCCCGGGCGCTCTGCGCCAGCCGGGCCACCCGAACCGGATCGGTGACCGGTCGGGCGCGGCCCGCCACGTACGCCTCGTCGTCGCTCTCCTCCGGCGGGAACGAGTGCAGCGCGTAGCGCCCGTCCCGTTCGAGGTCGCGGCGCTTCGGCGAGTCGATGATGAAGCAGAACAGACCCTCGTCGGTGATGACCGGGGAGACCGGGTGGACCCGGGGCCCACCGTCGGCGCGGACCGTGGCCAGGTAGCCGAAGCCCGGCCCGTACTGCTGCAGGAGAACGCGAATCCCATCGGCGAGGCGGGGCTCGTCGGCGGCGAAATCGGACCAGGAAGCCATGCGGGCATTCTATCGAACAAATGTACGAGGAGCGACCTCGACACGCTGGTCACCGCCCACCTCGCTAAGGTGGTCCGATGCTGCTCTCCGACCGCGACCTGGTCTCCGAGATCAAGGCCGGCACGCTGGGCCTGGAGCCGTTCGAGCCCACCCTGGTCCAACCCTCCAGCATCGACGTACGACTCGATCGGCTGTTCCGGGTCTTCAACAACCATCTCTACACCCACATCGACCCGGCCATGCAGCAGGACGACCTGACCTCGGTGGTCGAGGTGCCCGACGGCGAGCCGTTCGTGCTGCACCCGGGAGAGTTCGTGCTCGCCTCGACACTGGAGGTGATCTCGCTCGGCGACCAGCTCGCCGGCCGGCTGGAGGGTAAGTCCAGCTTGGGCCGCCTCGGCCTGCTCACCCACTCCACCGCCGGGTTCATCGACCCGGGCTTCTCCGGGCACGTGACGCTGGAGCTGTCCAACGTGGCGAACCTGCCGATCACCCTCTGGCCGGGCATGAAGATCGGCCAGCTCTGCATCTTCCGGCTGTCCTCGCCGGCCGAGCACCCGTACGGCTCGGTGGTCTACGGGTCGCGTTACCAGGGTCAGCGGGGGCCGACGCCGAGTCGTTCCTGGCAGAACTGGCGCGCCTGGCCGACGAGGTAGGAGACGACGAGGGCCCGCCGCGAGCGGATCGCGACGGGCCCCGACCGCGTCCCGCGTTTCTCAGCCGGGACGGCCGTAGCTGTGGATGGGCCCGTCGTCGGCCTTCTTCATCTTGACGGGCACCCCGGCCTGCGAGGCGTGCACCACCCAGCCGTTGCCGACGTACATGCCGACGTGGTGGATGTCGCTGTAGTAGAAGACGAGGTCACCGGGGCGCAGGTCGCCCTTGCTGACGTTCCTGGTCACCCGGCTCTGCGCGGCGGCGTTGTGCGGCAGCGACACACCGGCCTTCGCCCAGGCGGCCAGCATCAGCCCGGAGCAGTCGTACGACTCCGGCCCCTCGGCGCCCCACACGTACGGCTTGCCGATCTGGGCGCAGGCGAACTTCACCGCGATGCCGGCAGCGCCACCCGGATAGCTGGCCGGGCAGGGCGCCGGACGCAGCGGACCGCCGCCGCCGTTGCCGTACACCTTGAGGCGCTGCTTCTGCAGCCGGTCGATCTCCTCGTTGATCTGCTTCTTCTTCGCCGCCAACTGCGCCTCGGTCCGGGTCAGCTGGGCGACCATCTCGTCCAGCGGCGCCTTCTGCCGGGCCAGCTCGTCGCGGAGATCGGCGACCTGCCGGACGTCCTGCTGCTGGTTGTGGGCGAACCGGTCGAGCATCTCGAGTTGCCCGACCACCTCACTCGGCGAGCGGCTGCCGAGCATCGTGTTGACGGTCGACAGGTTCTGGCCCATGTACGCCCGTACGGCCAGCGCGCTCACCTTGTTCATCGCGGCGTCGACCTGGCGCTCCAGGGGCGCGATGCGAGCGGCGAGCGTGTCGGCCTGCTTGCGCTTGAGGGCCAGGTCGGCTCGGGTGGCGTTGTGCCGCTCGATGATCGGTTCGAGCTTGTTCCAGTCGGCGTCGATCTGCCGTTCGATCTCGGCGACGGACGGGTCGGCCTGGGCCACCGTGGCGCTGCCCGTCAGGACGACGGCGACGCCGACCAGGGCGGCGAGTGCGGTGGTGAAGCGGGACCAGCGTGGGCGCGGCGCGATCGACGTCGGGTCGGCCGGAGCCGACCGCTCGGACGACGGCCGCGGGGCATCAAGGGCCACCGGGTTCCGTACTCCTTCTTCCTGACCGCCTACCGGGTTAGCTGACGGGTTCGGGCGGGAAGTGGGCGCCCTACCGCAGTGGCTGCGGATTCACCCCAGGGAAACGTGGGTCCCCGGCTCGCTCGGAAGCGACTCGGCGGTGTCGGTCCGTTACCGCCCGGGATGGGCAGACCTGCTACCGGGCCGACAAATGACCAGAGTAGAGACGGCCGTTACCGATCCGCAACCCACGCGTCCGTGACACTCCGTACCGATTGGAGCGGGCCGCCGAGCGTAGGTGAAGGTTTCTTTCTGCATGTTTTGAAACATGGAAAGGTATTGACGTGGACTCCCGTGCGGCGCGAAGGTGACCGCACTGACACCAGTTCACATGTAGGGGGTTCGATGAAGCGTCCGACCCTGCTCGCCGTCGCGGTCCTCACCGCCACAGCGGCCGTACCACTGCACACCGGCCCCGCCTCCGCTGCGCCCGCCGCCGACCGCCAGCAGCAGTACGCTGCCGCGGCGACCGAGTACGGCGTCCCGATCGACGTGCTGCTCGGCGTCTCCTACCTGGAGTCCCGCTGGGACAGCAACGCCGGTACGCCGAGCACCAGCGGCGGCTACGGCCCGATGCACCTGACCGATGCCCGGCACGTGACCGCTCTGCCCCGACGCGGCCACCACGACGCCCCGGGGGAGGACCCGCGTGGCGACGACTCCCGCCACGCTCTGACGCCCGCCCCGGCCGCCGACCCCGCGCCGCCCACCGCCGCCCTGCAGACCGTGGACGCCGCCGCCACGCTGACCGGGGCCACGACCGAGGCGCTGCGCACCGACGCGACGACGAACATCCGGGGCGGGGCGGCGCTGCTGGCCGCGTACCAACGGGAGGTGGGCGCGCCCGTCGGCGCCGGCACCGACCCGGCCACCTGGTACGGCGCGGTGGCCCACTACGCCGGCGCGGACAGCGCCGATGCCGCGGCGGCCTTCGCCGACGAGGTCTTCACCACGATCGGCACCGGCCAGACCCGAGTGACCGACGACGGCCAGCGGGTCACGCTGCCGGCCCGCGCCGTACGACCCGAGCGATCCTGGCTGGACCGGCTGGGCCTGCGGCGACTCGCTCGCCCGGACGGACTGGAATGCCCGCCCACGGTGTCCTGTGAGTGGATCCCCGCCCCCTACGCGGCGTTCGGCGACGGCGACTACGGCAACCACGATCTCTCCGACCGGCCCGCCCGGCAGAAGATCGAGTACATCGTCATCCACGACACCGAGGCGAGTTGGGCGACCACGCTCCAACTCGTCCAGGACCCGACCTATGTGAGCTGGCACTACTCGCTTCGCTCGGTGGACGGGCACGTCGCCCAGCACGTCCGGACCAAGGACGTCGCCTGGCACGCCGGCAACTGGTACGTCAACGCCAAGTCGATCGGGCTGGAACACGAGGGCTTCGCCGCGCAGGGCACCTGGTACACCGAGGCGATGTACCGGACCTCGGCGAAGCTCGTCCGGCACCTCGCGCTGCGGCTGGGCATCCCGCTGGACCGCCAGCACATCATCGGCCACGACAACGTGCCCGGCACCACCGCGGCGACCGTGCGGGGGATGCACTGGGACCCGGGGCCCTACTGGGACTGGACGCACTACCTCGACCTGCTGCACGCGCCACGGCTCGACACCGGCACCCCGGCCACCGGGCTGGTCCGGATCGACCCCGACTACGCGACCAACCAGCCGGCGTTCACCGGCTGCGTCACCCCGGGGACGCCGTGCGCGCCGCGCGGCTCGTCGTCGGTGATCCTGCACACCGCGCCGTCGGCGGACGCGCCGCTGGTCAACGACATCGCGCTGCGTCCCGACGGCACCCCGGACACGATGGACGTGTCGGACCACGGCGCCCGCGCCTCCGCCGGCCAGACGTACGCGCTGGCCGGTCGGCAGGGCGACTGGACGGCCATCTGGTACCTCGGACAGCGGGCCTGGTTCCACAACCCGACATCCGCGCCGACCGCCGCCTGGACCGTCGGAATGGTGGTCACCCCGAAGCCCGGCCGGGCGACGATCGGAGTGTACGGGCGGGCGTACCCGGAGCAGGCGGCCTACCCGGCCGGCGTGCCCTACCAGACGATCTCGCCACTGCAGTACACCCTCGCCGCCGGTCAGCGGTACGCCGTCGGCACCGTGCTGCAGAGCGAGTACTACCGGGCCAGCACGTTCGACGGTTCGTCCCCCGGCGACTGGACGGTGATCCGGGGCGAGAAGCGGTACGTGCAGATCCAGTTCGGTCATCGCATCATGTACGTCGACCTCGCCGACGTACAGCTCCTGCCGTCACCGGTGGGCGCACCCCGCTGAGAAGCCACGACGGCCCCCGGTCGGTGTGACCGGGGGCCGTTCGTCGTGCCTGGTGCGGATCAGCCGGGTCTACGGAACCCCGCGACGGGCATGGTGTTGATGCTCGACACCATCACCGGTTTGCCGGCGCGTGGTGCGTGCACCATCTGGTTGTTACCCAGATACAGCCCGACGTGACTCAGGCCGGAGTAAAAGAAGACCAGGTCACCGGCGCGGGCGTCGGCGCGCGAGACGGCCTTGCCCTCGTTCCACTGGTCACCCGTGTGGTGGGTGAGGTAGATCCCGGCCGACTTGTAGGCGTACTGGGTCAGGCCCGAGCAGTCGAACGAGTTAGGACCGACCGCACCCCAGACGTACGGGTCGCCGACCTGCTGGCAGGCGGTCCTGATCGCCTTCTGCGCCGCCGCGGAGACCACGCCGTTGATGGTCGGGCAACCCGCGGTCTTGACAGTGGTCTTCGGCATCGACGCTTCGAGCTTCTTGATCTCGGCGTCGATCTGCTTCTTCTTGGCCGCCAGGTCGTTCTGCTGCTTGGTCTGGGTGGCGATCAGCGCGTCCAGCTTCTGCTTCTCGCCGTCGTACTTGGCCCGGACGGCCAGCACACCCGCGACCTGCTTGCGCTCCTGGGCGGCGAGCCGGTCGAGGAGGGTGAGCTGCTCGGTGAGCGTGTCCGGCTTGGCGCTGACCAGCAGCGCGCCGATCTCCTGCGACGGGCCCGACATGTAGTAACGGGAAGCGAGGTCACCGACCCGGTTGAGCGCCAACTCGCTCTGCAGGGCCAGCGGCTCGATCTTCTTCTGCAGCGCTGCCGACTTGCTCTTGTTGACCTTCAGTTGCGCCCGCACCTTGTTGTACTGCTCGATCGTGGGCTCCAACTGCTCCCACTTCTTGTCGATCTGCGCCTCGATCTCGTCGACCGTCGGCTCGGCCTGCGCCGGCACGGCGAGCATCCCGGCACCGACTGCGGCGGCCGCGACCAGCACGAGCAGACGGTGGGCGACCCTGCGCAGACCGCCCGGTCGAACGGACAGCCCTGGTGCGTGACGATGAGGGGGCATGGTTGCCACCGGCACCGACTCCTTTGCAACCGACCGCCGGGCGCCTCGCTTGAGGGAAGGGCCGAGGCAGACGACCCACAGCGGTCGGAGCACAACATTAGGGAAGCGCCGGACCGGAATCAAGGCGAGCCGAGTCACCGTCACTGTCGCGCAACCACTTGCACACCATGTGTGTTGGTCATTTAACCAACGATTGCGGTCAATACATCATCGAGTGTCACCACACCGAGTGGACGACGGCCGTCACTGACCAGCACCATGTGCCGCCGTTCCCTGCGCATCGCGAGCAGCAGATCGGCCAGCGTACGGTCCGGTGGCACCACCGCCAACGGCCGGTACACCTCGGCCGGCACCGGTGCTCGGCGACCCTGTCCGGCGTACCCGAGGACGTCCTTGACGTGCACGAAGCCCAGCACGCGACGGGTGGACCGCTGCACCACCGGAAAGCGGGACCGACCGGTACGGGTGGCCAGCACCTCCAACGACGCGGGCGAGACGTCCTCGGCCACCGTCATCACCGTCGACCACGGCTGCAGGGCGTCGGCCGCGGTCCGGGTGTGCAGGGCCAGAGCGCCGGTGATGCGGGCGTGTTCCTCGGCGTCGAGCAGTCCCTCCGTACGCGCCTGCGACACCAGCCCCGCCAACTCCTCGGCGGTGAACACCGTCTTGACGGCCTCCGTCGCCTCGATGCGCCACAGGGCCAGCACCCGGCGGGCGGCCCACTTCATCGCCAGCAGCAGAGGCTTGGTGGCCACGCAGAACGCCAGCATGGCCGGGCCCAGCCAGAGCGCGGAGACCTCCGGGCCGGCCAGCGTGATGTTCTTCGGCACCATCTCGCCCACCACCGTGTGCAGGAAGACGACGACACCGAGCGCAAGCACGAACGCCACCGGGTGCACCGCGCGCTCGGGCAGACCGATGGCGTGGAACGGCGACTCGAGCAGATGGGCCAGCGCCGGCTCCGCGATCGCGCCGAGGCCCAGCGAGCAGACCGTGATACCGAGCTGCGCGCCGGCGATCATCAGCGGGATCTGGTTCATCGCCGACAACGCCCAGCGGGCCCGCTTCGAGCCGGCCGCCAACGGCTCGATCACCGTCCGACGGGACGCGATCAGGGCGAATTCACTGCCCACGAAGAAGCCGTTGCCGAGCAGCAGCAGCACGGCCACCAACAGCTCAGTCATCGGCGTCCGGATCCGCCGGAAGCAACACCCGGACCTGCTCGATCCGGTGCCGCTCCACCTCAACCACGGTGAACTCCCAGCCGTCGGCGTCGACCGTCTCGCCGGGCAGCGGAATGTGCCCGAGCCGCGCCAGCAGGAAACCGGCCAGCGTCTCGTACGGCCCCTCGGGCAGCCGGAAACCCGTCTGCTCGACCAGCTCGTCGGAGCGCAGCACACCGTCGACGAGCACGGTGCGCTCACCGCCCGGCACGGTCAGCTCGAACGGCTCGACGTCGTCCACGGTGGCCGGATCGAACTCGTCGGCGATCTCGCCCACCAGCTCCTCGACCAGGTCCTCGATCGTCACCACGCCATCCGTGCCGCCGTACTCGTCGACGACGATGGCCAGGTCCGCGCCGGCCGCCTTCAACGCCGCCAGCACGCCGTCCAGGTCCAGGCTCTCCGGCACGTACACCGGTTCCCGGGCCACCGCGGCGACCATGGTCGACCCCCGCGCGGCCAGCGGCACGCCCAGCGCGTCCGGCACACCCGCCACGCCGGTGACGAGGTCGAGGGTCTCCTCGTACACCGGGAAGCGGGTCCGCCCCGTCCGCCGGGACTCCTCCAGCAGCTCGGCCACGGTCGCGGTGGCCCGCAGCGCGACCACGTCGACCCGCGGGGTCATCGCCTCGGCCGCCCGCTTGTCGCCGAACCGGATGGTGCGACGCAGCAGCATCGCCGTGTCCGGTGGCAGCGCGCCCGCGCGGGCCGAGATGGCGGCCAGCAGGCCCAGTTCCTCCGGCGAGCGGGCGCTCGCCAACTCCTCCTGCGGCTCCACGCCGAGCGCCCGGACCAGCCGGTTCGCCGAACCGTTCAAGCCCCGGATCAACCAGCCGAACGTCCGGGAGAAGGTGTGCATCGGCCCGGCGGTGGCCAGCGCGGCGGGCATCGGCCGGGCCAGCGCCGCGTTCTTGGGCACCAGCTCACCGAAGAGCATGGAGAGGAGCGTCGCCAGGGCCAGCGCCAGGAACGGGGTGAAGCGCTCGGTGTTCTCCCCGGCCACCGGACGCAGCAGCGGGGTGAAGATCCGGGCCAGCGCCGGCTCGGCCAGGTAGCCGGTGAGCAGGGCGGTGATGGTGATCCCGAGCTGCGCCCCGGAGAGCTGGAAGGACAGCTCGCGCAGCGCGGTGCGTACCGTCCGGGCAGCCTCGTCGCCGGCGGCGGCCCGCCTGTCGATCTCCGCGCGGTCGACCGTGACCAGGGCGAACTCGGCCGCGACGAAGAACGCGTTGCCGGCGGTCAGCGCAACGAAGCCGACCAGCGGCAGCAGCGTCATCAAGAGCAGGCCGTCGATGTCCCCTCACCTCGGCGAGATTCTTGCACGGCGGCGACGACCCCTGCGGGCCGCCGCCACCGATGTGCAGAACCCAGGTGTACGCGTCAGCCGGCGACCGCCGTCGACTCCTTGTCGCCGCGCGGCTGTTCGGGCTTGACCGAGCGCAGCAGGACGCTCGCCACGTCGATGACCTCGACCTGCTCGCCGGCGCCCTTGCCGTTGACACCGTCGTTGAGCATGGTCGAGCAGAACGGGCAGCCCACGGCGACCGTCTTCGCCCCGGTGGCCATGGCCTCCTCGACCCGGTCCACGTTGATCCGCTTGCCGATCTTCTCCTCCATCCACATCCGGGCGCCGCCGGCGCCGCAGCAGAAGGAGCGCTCGCTGTTGCGCGGCATCTCGATCAGGCCGCTGTCGCGGCCCGTACCGGACCGGATCGCTGCGTCACCCTGGCCATCTCCGGCTCCGCCTCCGATGGCGGTGCCCAGCACCTCGCGGGGGGCGGCGAAGACCCGGTTGTGCCGGCCCAGGTAGCAGGGGTCGTGGTAGGTGACACCGCCGTCGACCGGCTGCACCGGGGTCAGCTTGCCGGTGGACACCAGGTGGGCCAGCAACTGGGTGTGGTGCACCACCTCGAACTCGCCGCCGAGCTGGCCGTACTCGTTGCCCAGCGTGTTGAAGCAGTGCGGGCAGGTGGCGACGATCTTGCGCTTGACCTTCTCGCGGCCCTCGAACGCCTCGTTCAGCGTCTCGACGTTCTGCTGGGCGAGCATCTGGAAGACGAACTCGTTACCGATCCGGCGGGCCGGGTCACCGGAGCACGTCTCGCCCTCGCCGAGGATCGCGAAGCTCACGCCGGCCTCGTTGAGCAGCGTGGCGACCGCGCGGGTGGTCTTCTTGGCCCGATCCTCGAACGCGCCGGCGCAGCCGACCCAGAACAGGTACTCGAAGTCGTCCACCTCGCCGACCCGCGGCACCTCGAAGTCGAGGCCCTTGGTCCAGTCCTCGCGGGTGTTCTGCGGCGCGCCCCACGGGTTGCCCTTGTTCTCCAGGTTGCGCAGCATCACGCCCGCCTCGGAGGGGAAGCTCGACTCGATCAGCACCTGGTAGCGCCGCATGTCGACGATGTGGTCCACGTGCTCGATATCCACCGGGCACTGCTCGACGCAGGCGCCGCAGGTGGTGCAGGACCAGAGGACGTCGGGGTCGATGACACCGCCCTCTTCGGCGGTGCCGATCAGCGGCTTGTCACCCTCGGCGAGCGACAGGACGTCCAGGTGCGCGAGCTGCGCCTGGGTGGCCTTCTCCTCGCCGGTGAGGTCCTTGCCGCCACCGGCCAGCAGGTAGGGGGCCTTGGCGTACGCGTGGTCGCGCAGGCTGAGCACGAGCAGCTTCGGCGACAGCGGCTTGCCGGTGTTCCAGGCGGGGCACTGCGACTGGCAGCGCCCACACTCGGTGCAGGTGCTGAAATCCAGCAGGCCCTTCCAGGTGAACTGCTCGACCTGGGCCACGCCGAACTGGTCCTTCTCCGGGTCGGCCTCCTCGAAGTCGAGCAGCTTGCCCTGGCTGGTCATCGGACGCAGGGGGCCCAGCCCGGAACCGGCCGGCTTCTCCGGGTCGCGCTTGAAGAAGATGTTGGGGAACGCCAGGAAGCGGTGCCAGGCGACGCCCATGGTGACGTTCAGCGAGATGACGATCAGCCAGGTCATCGAGATGACGATCTTGATGAGCGCGGCGACGCTCGCGCCGTCCGACCAGTCCGGGAGGATCGCGCCGACCGCGTGGCTGACCGGGGTCGCCCAGACCGGGTACTCGAAGTGGTCGGTGGCGACCTTGAAGCCCCGGATCACCAGGCCGAAGATCAGGACCAGCAGCACGATCCACTCGACGAAGTAGCCCTGCCACATGGTCGAGCCGGTGAAGCGGGAGCGACCGCCGGGCCGGCTCGGCCGGTTACGCAGCCGGATCGCCATCAACACCAGGATGCCGGCCAGCCCCAGCACCGTGATGATCTCGGTGGCCAGCCCGAAGACGGTCCAGTGCCCGATGAGCGGCAGTCGGCCGGTCGGCGTGACCACCTCGAAGTACGCCTCGAGCACCAGCAGGGACAGCACGATGAAGCCGACCATCACGAACCAGTGGGCGGCACCCACCACACCCCACTTGAGCATCCGGGTGTGGCCGGCGGTCTCCACCAGCATCTTGCTGGTGCGGGCGCCCTTGTCGGCGAACCGCTCCGGAGCGGGTTGCCCCAACCGGATGACGGCCGTCATCTTCATGACCGCGCGCACCGCCAGCCACACCGCCACGGCAGTGATGCCAGCCGCGAGGATCGTGGTGACGATCTGGACGCTGCCCATCGAGTTGGCCTCCCCGGTCTGCTGCTCGTCGAGCGGTTCAGCAACCGGGGCCGGGGCAGGAAGCGGCCAACATCGCGCCGCCGCCACACCCGCGACCGGACCGGTCGATGACCTCGCTCCGCTCGGTCATGCAGTGCAGCCTACGCGCAAGGTTACCCAGCAGTAACGTGAGTCATCTCGCAGTAGGCCGCGCTGCCTGCGGACACCATAGGGTGCCCGGCCCGGTCCTGCCGGGCAGGGGCTCGGCGGGTGATGGGGATCCTGCGGTCCGGTGGTGGATCCCGGGGTGCGGTGGCGCCCCGACCGGGCTCAGCGCCAGCGGGAGAGCAGCACCAGCGACGCGACCATCGCGCCGAAGCCGACCGCCAGGTTCCAGTACTGCCATGAGGCGACCGGGTACTCCTGCTCGGAGAGGTAGTAGACGACAAGCCAGCCGATGCCCGCGACGATCAGGGCGACCGCGGTGATCGGAAGCCACACCGGGCTAGGCTTGCGCGACGTCGCCGTCGTCGTCGGACGGACGTCCGTCGGCGGCGTGTACACCTTCTTCTTGCGGACCTGAGACTTGGGCACGGCGCTCTCCAGAGGGGGTGACGACCTCGTCCGGCCTGACAACCGGACGCGGAGGCGACGGTTCATGGCCAATAATGTTCGACAGCTAGCGTAGTCCCGAACGGCCGCCTGGACCACGAATGGGGTCAGGCAGGTACATGGAGTGACCGAAAAGGGCGGGACTGTTCGCATCACGGCCCAGCCGTCACGAACTTATCCCCGACACGCGGAAGGAACGCTCGGTGGAGTACACATCCGGCGCCGCCTCCTGGCAGAAGGTCCTCCGACGGGCCGTCGCCGGGCTGCTGCCCCGGCGGCCACGCCAACGGCGACCAGGCTGGTCGATCGGGGTTCCCCTGATCGCCGCCGCGGCAGGGCTGCTGTTCACCACCACCGCGACCACGGCGGGCGGTACCGCCCTGAGGGAGGACCGGCGGCCCCAGCTCAACCAGCTCATCGAGGAGCGGCAGCAGCAGGTCACAGCGAGCGAGCGCCGCGCTGCCACCCTGCGGAACGAGGTCGAGCAACGCACCAACACGCTCGCCGACTCGGACGCACCGATCAAGGCCCAGCAGAACCGCGCCCAACGCAGCCTCCAGGCCGCCGGATTCACTCCCGTCAGCGGCACGGCCGTGACGGTCGAGCTGAACGACGCACCCCAGCACAACGACGAGGCACACTCCGACGCCACCAACGACGACCTGGTCGTGCACCAGGGCGACGTACAGGCGGTGGTCAACGCGCTCTGGGCAGGTGGTGCCGAGGCCATGTCAATCATGAACGTCCGCGTGCTCGCAACCAGCGCGGTACGCTGCGTCGGTAACACCCTGCTGCTGCACGGCCGGGTGTACTCCCCACCATTCAAGATCGTAGCAATCGGCGATCCCGCTGCACTTCAGCAGGCCCTCGCCAGCTCTGAGGGAGTCCGGTTGTTCAAGGACGCTGTCGACGACTACCAACTCGGCTACAAGGAGTCCGTCTCCACCGTGACCGTGCCGGCCTTCGAGGACTCGACCGCCCTGCGCTCGGCGACGGTGCCCAGGTGAGCGACCCCGAGGACCGGCGCGACGGGCGACACCGGGACCAGGGCGACGAACCGACGGCCTTCCTGCCCAAGGTCAACCGTCCCGAGCCGGGACGCGCCGAACCGGTCCCGGGCCATACGGAGTCGTCCCCGGGCCGCGTCGAGCCCACTCCGGGCCGGCCGCCGACCGGCAACTGGCCCGAGCCTGTGCTGCCCACTCGCCCACGGACGACCCGCCCGCCGGCCACCTTCGAGCCGCCGAACCCGACCGGTCCGTCCCCGGTCGACCGTTCCGCCCCGCCGCAGGCGGGCCACCACGCCCCTGCCGCGCGCGCCGACAACGCCGCGCCGCCGAGCGCCGGACGACCCGACCCGCAGCGCACCCCCGGCCACCCGGCCCCCACGGCGCCGCCGCGCTGGCCGGGCATCCTGGCGGCCGACGTCGCACCGCGCGGCGACTCCCCCGCTCCCGGCGGGCCGGCCGCACCTTCCCCGCAGGGACCGGTCCGACCTGCCGCCCCGGGCACCGACCCCACGCGGTCACCAGCGGCGGGAGGGACGGCGGCGAGCCGTCCCTCGACCGCCGGCGCACCGACCACGCCGGTCGACGCTCCCGGCACCCCGACTTCCGGCGACTTCGGTCGGCCCGGTCTGTCGACACCCGCAGCGCCCTCCACGCCTCCGGTCGGGGACGCGCCGACCGCGTTCCTCCCGAAGGTCGCCGCCGGGTCCACTCGTCCGACCAGCACGTCGAGCACTCCCATCTCCCCGGCCGGGTCCAGTCGCACCGATGACCCGAACGCCACCGCGGTCATCCCCGCCGTGACCAAGGGACCGACGCCCCGGCCGCCGGCCATGGACTCGACGGCGCTGATGGGCGCGGTTCCCCGTACGCCCACCCCCGACGACCCGGCCGGCGCGGACGACGGCGCCGCCGAGCCGCCCCGACCGCGTCGCGGGGAACGGGTCGTCCAACTCCGGCCACACCAGACCGGCGAGGGTTACAAGAGCGTCTACTCCGAGCTGACCCGCCCGTCCCTCGCCTCCCGGTTGCGGACCGGCATCCGGGCCACCGGCGAGGTTCTGATCACCTTCGGCCTGGTGGTGCTGCTCTTCGCCGGCTACGAGGTGTGGGGCAAGTCCGCCGTCGTCGACGCCCACCAGAACGACCTCAGCAGCCAACTCGCCGAGGAGTGGGGGCCGACCGACGACCCGACGGTCGTTCCGTCCACGGGCCCGAGCGCCAAGCCTGCCCCACCCGTGCGCGGCAAGCCGATCGCCGGCCTCTACATACCCAAGCTCGAGAAGAACTGGGTGGTGGTCGAGGGCGTCACCCAGGACGACATCCGGTACGCCCCGGGCCACTACCCGACCAGCGCGCTGCCCGGCAAAGTCGGCAACTTCTCCGTGGCCGGCCACCGCAACCGGGCCACCTTCTGGAGGCTGGACGAGCTGCACGACGGCGATGCGATCGTGGTCGAGAGCAAGACCGACTGGTTCGTCTACCGGGTGGCACAGACCCGGATCGTCAAGCCCACGCAGGTCGAGGTAGTGGCGCCGGTGCCCGGCGAGCCAGACCAGAAGCCGACCAAGCGGATGCTCACGTTGACCACCTGCAACCCGAAGTGGGACAACTACCAGCGCCTGATCGTCCACGCCGAGTTGGACCGGACCCAGCCGAAGTCGGCCGGCCGCCCGACGGAGCTGGGAGGCTGACGCGATGTACGCGTTCATCTGGCGCAAGCTCCCGTTCGGACTGGCCGGCAAGCTCACCGGTTCGGTGCTGCTCGCCGTCGCTACGGTGGCCCTGCTCTGGTACGTGGCCTTCCCGTGGGCCGAGCCCCTGCTGCCCTTCGACGACGTGCAGGTCACCCAGGACTCCGGCGTTCCCGGAGAACCCGGCGAGCCGGGCGGTGGAGACGCGGTGACCGGGGAGACCCCGGGCGGCGACGAGCACGACCTGCCGTACGACACGGAACGGAACAACCCCGAGCCGTCCTCCACGAGCAGGTGACGATGCGCGTCCTGGTGATCGACAACTACGACTCGTTCGTCTTCAACCTAGTGCAGTACCTGGGCCAGCTCGGTGTGGACTGCGACGTACGCCGCAACGACGAGATCGACGTCGCCGAGGTCGGCCGGCTCGACGTTGGGGGTGTTCTGCTCTCACCCGGGCCGGGCAGCCCGGATCGGGCCGGTATCTGCCTGGACGTCATCCGGGAGTACGCGGGCAAGCTGCCGATCTTCGGCGTCTGTCTCGGCCACCAGGCCATCGGGGAGGCGTTCGGGGCAACCGTGACGCGGGCTCCCGAGTTGCTGCACGGCAAGACGTCCGAGGTACGGCACCACTCCGTCGGTGTCCTCGCCGGCCTGCCCGACCCGTTCACCGCCACCCGCTACCACTCGCTGGCCGTACTCCCCGAGACGCTGCCCGACGAGCTGGAGGTGACCGGCTGGACCGGCTCCGGGGTGGTGATGGCGATGCGGCACCGGACGCTGCCCATCGAGGGTGTGCAGTTCCACCCGGAGTCGGTGCTCACCGAGGGCGGTCACCTGATGCTCGCCAACTGGCTGGCGAGTTGCGGTCACACCGAGGCGCTGGAGCGCGCCCCCGCGCTGGCCGCCGAGGTGGACGCCCGGCGACTCGCCGCCTTCGCCAACGCGTAGAGGTCGGCATCGGCCGGTCAGCTTCCCAGGGCATCCCGCACGGCGGGGTTCACCGATGATCGGACCGCAGGTGGCCGGTCCCGGAACGCGTCCCAGGCTGCCTTGCCGCTGGCGAGGTAGTCCCGGACCGCCTTGCCGGCGAGCATGACGGAGCCGCATCCGTCGCATCGAGCGGAGACCCCGTCGACGTCGAGGCCGAGGTGCCGGCAGAGCGTCACCGCCCGGGACAGGTGGTAGGACTGCGTCACGATCAGCGCGCGTTGGACGCCGTACACGTCCCGGGCGCGGACGCAGCTGTCGTACGTGTCCAGGCCGAACGGGTCCGCCACCACCCGTCGCGGGTCGACACCGAGTCGCTCGGTCAGGTACGCCGTCATCACCGTCGGCTCATCGCCGGAGGTGCCCGCGCCATCGCCGGAGACGAGCACCACCCGCGCCCGTCCGGTACGTACCAGCTCGGCGGCGGTGTCCAGACGGCCGACGAGCCTGTCGCTCGGTTGCTTCCCGTCCGCTGCCGCCGCGGTGCCCAGGACGATCACGACGTCGGCGGCGGGCGCGTCGGCCGCGTCGTGGGTGTGCCCCCGTGCGCCGATCGTCGTCCACGACCACGGGACACTGCTCAGCACCACCACGACCACGCCCAGGGTCGCCGCGCGCCGCAGCCGTCGTCGCCAGTGGCCCGCCGCTGGTGGGCGGTCGCCGGTGGAGGCCCGAAGGCCCCGCACCCCGATGCGGACCGCTACTCCCCGGAGAGGCGGACCGGCGGCGGGAAGATCGGCTGGCCGGAGCCGCCACCGCCGCCAGGCGTCGGCGTGCCACTCGGCGTCGGCGTCGGCGTCCCCGACGGAGTCGGCGTCTCCTCGACCTCTTCCGGGACACCGATGTCGATGGTCACCGTCTTGCCCTGCGCCAGGTCAGTGCCGCCCTTCGGGTTCTGCTTCTGTACCCGGCCAGCCTCGGCGGCCGGGACCTCGTCGCCGTCGCGGAATGCGACCACGTAGCCAGCCGCGCGGAGTTCGGCGGCGGCGTCGTCCTTGGTGGAGTTGACGACGTTGGGCACCTTGTCGACGTTGCCGCGCGAGACCTCGACGGTCACCTCGCTGTCCTGGGGGACGGTGGTCCCCGAGGGCGGGCTGACCTTGACGACGATGCCCTTCTGCGCGGGGTTGTCGACCGGCTTCTCCTTGACGACCAGCCCCAGTGCTTCGAGCTGGGGCTTGACGTTGTCGAACTGCGAGTTGACCAGACCCGGGGGGATCTTGGCGTCGGGCTTGCCGTCACAGATCTGGACGGTCACGTTGCTCGCCTGCTTCAGCCGGGCGCCCGCCGCGGGGTCCTGCTTGGCGACAGTGCCCTTCGTACAGTCGTTGGCCAGGACAGGGTCGCCCACCACCGGGTTGAAGCCCGCGTTACGGATCTCGGTGACCGCCGCGTCACGCGTCTTGCCCGCGAGGGTGGGCACCGACTTCAGATCCTTGTCGTCCTGCTGACTCCAGAGCAGCGCGGCGACCAGAGCGATCACCGCCAGCACGCCGACCGCGCTGAACAGGGCGATCAACCAGGAGGACGCCTTACGCTGGCGCGGATCGCCCACCCGTGCCGGGATCTGCCGGGTCTGCGGTCCGGTGGCGGGCGGGTAGCCGCCAGCGCCCCCGGCCGGTGCCATCGCCACCGTCTCCGCCTCGCGCAGCACCGGAGTGGCCAGCACCGGTCGGCCGGCGGCGGCGCGGAGCAGGTCGGCCCGCATCTCGCCGGCGCTCTGGTAGCGGTTGAGCGGGTTCTTGGAGAGCGCCTTCAGCACGATCGCGTCGACCGCCGGCGTCACGTCCGGGTTGATGTCGCTCGGGGTCGGCGGCGTCTCCCGTACATGCTGGTACGCGACGCTGACCGGGCTGTCGCCGACGAACGGCGGATGCCCACAGACCAGCTCGAAGAGGACACAGCCGGCCGCGTACACGTCGGAGCGGGCGTCCACGGCCTCACCGCGCGCCTGCTCGGGTGACAGGTACTGGGCCGTGCCGATGACCGCGCTGGTCTGCGTCATGGTGGTCGCGCCACTGGCCAGCGCCCGGGCGATGCCGAAGTCCATCACCTTGACCTGGCCGGTCTGGGTGAGCATGACGTTGCCCGGTTTGATGTCCCGGTGGATGATGCCGTGCCGGTGGCTGAACTCCAACGCCGCGCACATGTCGGCGCAGATCTCCAACGCACGGCGGGGCTGCAACCGGCCCTCGGCGCCGAGGACCTCCTTCAACGTCCGTCCGTTGACGAACTCCATGACGATGAAGGGCAACGTCTCGCCGGTCGGGGCGGTCTCCTCGCCGGTGTCGTAGACCGCCACGATCGCCGGGTGGTTGAGCGAGGCGGCGTTCTGTGCCTCCCGGCGGAAGCGCATCTGGAACGTCGCGTCCCGGGCGAGGTCGGTGCGGAGCATCTTGATCGCGACGTCCCGACCGAGCCGGAGGTCGCGACCGCGGTGCACCTCGGCCATGCCGCCGTAGCCGAGCAGCTCGCCGACCTGGTACCTGCCACCGAGCAGGCGGGCCTGCGCTGTCATCGCGTCTGTCGTCCTTCGCTCGTCGTCGTCCCGCCGTCACCCGGCCGGAATCGTCCCTCACGACGGTACGACGTCCGGGTCGCATCGTCGCGTCCGTCGAGCCGCAGCGCGCCGGACGTCACGGTCTGTGAAGCCGGCGCCTCGGACGCACCGTTCTGCGACTGCTTGCGCAGGTTGTAGGAAATCACGCCGGAGCAGAGCAGGACCAGTAAGGCCACCAGGATGGCGAGGAGCACCATCCCGGGCCGGGACCGGCTGGGCTCGGGGGCCGGTCCGGCCTGCCGGGCGTACGCCGGTGGTTGTTCCTGCCGGGTCTGTGCCGGCGGCACCGCTGCGGCACCGCGCGGATAGCCACCCTGGGCGACCGGCGGTCGGGCGTGCGGTACGGCCGGCGCGACCGCCGTGGGGCGGGGCTGCGCGGCCGGCGCGATCGTGGTGGGCCGCTGCCCGACGGGCGACTGTCGATGCGGCGCGCCCGGCGGGCGGAACTGCTGTGCCTGCGGGACCTGGGCCCGGCCGGGCGCGGCGGGCGAGGACGGTGCCCCGGAGATCGGCGCGGAGTGACCGCCGGCCCGGGCCTGCTGGGACAACGCGGCCTTGAGCTGCCGGGCGACCGCGGCGAGGGCGGCGGCGCTCGGCCACCGGGCGGCCGGGTCCTTGGCCAGCGCCCGCTCGACGACCGCCCGGACCTGCGGCGGGATGTCGTTGGGCAGCGGCCGGGGCGTCTCCCGGACGTGTCGCATGGCGATGTCGAGCGGGTTGTCGCCCTCGAACGGCCGCCGTCCGGCGAGGCACTGGTAGGCGACCACGCCGAGCGCGTACACGTCGGACGCCGGAGTGGCCACCTGTCCGGTGGCCTGCTCCGGCGAGATGTACGAGGCGGTGCCGAGCACCGAGCCGGCGGCGGTGAGCTGCCCGACGATGTCGGAGCGGGCGATGCCGAAGTCGGTCAGCACGAGCGTGCCGTTCGGCCGGACCAGCAGATTGCCCGGCTTCACGTCGCGGTGCACGATGCCCTTCTCGTGCGCGGCGTGCAGCGCGTCCGCAGCCTGCGCGACGAGGGCCATCGTCCGGGCCGGCGTGAGCCGGCCGACCCGGCTCAGCGTGGACGAAAGGGCGTCGCCCTCGACGTACTCCATGACCAGGAACGCGATCTGCTGGTCGTTGCCGAAGTCGTAGACGTCGACGACACCGGGATGGTTGATGGTGGCCATCGTCCGGGCCTCGCCGCGGAACCGCTCGGCGAAGTCCGGGTCGTCGAGCAGCGCGGGGAGCAGGCTCTTCACCGCGACCGTCCGGCCGAGCACCTGGTCGGTGCCGCGCCAGACGTCGCCCATGCCGCCGCTGGCGATCCGCTCGTCGAGACGGTAGCGGTTGCCGAGCTGGACGCCGGGGCTGAGCATGTCAGCGGCCCCCGGGGTCGGCGATGGCGGCCCGCATGATCTGGCCACCGATCCGGGCCGCTTCGGAGCTGCCACCGCTGCCGGCCTGTTCCAGTACGACGCACACGGCCGAGACCGGGTTGCCGTTCTTGTCCAGGGCGAAGCCGATGAACCAGCCGTGGTCGGGGCGGTCCGGCGCGGACTGCGCCGTGCCCGTCTTGCCGCCGACCGCGTAACCGCTGATCGCCGCCTTCTGGCCGGTGCCCTTCTGGACGACGCCGACCATCATGTCGCGCAGGTCGGAGGCGACCTGCGGCTCGACGGGCTGGCGGAGCTCCCGTGCCTTCGCGGTGTAGTAGCTGGTGGTCCGGTCCGGTGCGAGGAGCTGCCGGACCAGGTACGGCCGCATCTGGCTGCCGCCGTTGGCGACCGCCCCCGCGATCATCGCGCCCTGCAACGGGGTCATCCGGACGTTGTTCTGACCGATCGAGGACTGGGCCAGCGCGGCCGGGTCGGTGCCGCCGTCCGGGTTCAGCATGTCGCCGGTCCGGCTGGCCGCCGTCCGGAGACCGCCCTCCTCGCCGAGCTGGCCGACGGTCAGGTCGTCCTGCTCGAAGCCGAACTGGCGGGCCTTCTCCTTGACCTTGTCCGCGCCGAGTCGCACGCCGAGCTGCGCGAAGCCCGTGTTGCAGGACTCGATGACCGCCTCCTGCAGGGTGACCTGCGGCTCCGGGCAGATCGACGGTACGGCGTTACGGATCGGGGTGCCCGAGGTGGGCGGCGTGTAGCTGGACCCGGCCGGGATCGGGGTCGACTTGGTGACGCCGTTCTCCAACGCCGCCGCGGCAACGACGATCTTGAAGGTGGAGCCCGGGGGCAGCGTCTCGGAGAGGGCGCGGTTCTTCAGCGGGCCGTCCGGGTTCTGCTCCAGCTTGTTGATCTCCGCAGCCGCCGCGGCCGTGTCGTGGCTGACGAGCGGGTTCGGGTCGAAGCTGGGCATCGACACCAGGGCCTGCACCGCACCGGTACGCGGGTCGATGGCGATCGCCGCGCCCCGCTTCGCATCCACCTGGTTGTTGCGCATCTGGTCGTACGCCACGTCCTGCGCCCGCTTCGAGAGCGTGAGCAGCACGTTGCCGCCGGCGGTCTCGTCGCCGGTGAACATGTCCTTGAACCGGTCGCCGATCAACTGGTCGCTGGTGCCGGCCAGGAAGTCGTTCTCCAACTGCTCGATGCCGGTGTCGGCCAGGTTGACCGGCTTGTAGCCGAGCACGTGGGCGTACTTGGCGCTGCCCGGGTAGGTGCGCTGGAACTTCAGCTTGCCGGTGGTCTCCTTGCTGGTGGCCAACGCGGTGCCGCCAGCCTCGATGTTGCCGCGCTTGCGCTTGTAGTCGGCGACCTGGACCCGACCGTTGTAGTCACTGGTGCGGTACTCGTCGGCCTTGTACGCCTGGATCCAGTTCAGGTTCGCGAAGAGCAGACCGAACAGGACCATGACGACGACGCCGACACGGCGCAGGGGTGCGTTCACGGCTTGATCACCTCCGTGGGAGCACCGTGCAACTGCTCGGGCGGACCGCCCGAGGGCCGGGCCGCCTTGCCGGCGCCACCGGTCACCGGCCGCCGGGCCCCGTCGGAGACCCGCAACAGGACCGCGATGAGCAGCCAGTTCGCCATCAGCGACGAACCACCGGCGGACAGGAACGGAGTGGTCTGACCGGTCAGCGGAATCAGCTTGCTGATGCCGCCGACGATCACGAAGACCTGGAGGCCCAGAGTGAAGGCGAGACCGCCGGCGAGCAGCTTGCCGAACGAGTCACGGACCGCCAGCGCGGCGCGCAGGCCCCGCTCCACGATCAGCAGGTAGACCACCAGCAGCGCGGAGAGACCGAAGAGGCCGATCTCCTCACCGATGCCGGCGAAGATGAAGTCGTTCTGCACCTCGGGCAGGATGTCCGGCTGACCACCGCCCGGCCCGGCGCCGAAGAGCCCACCCGTGCCGAGCGCGAGCAGACCCTGGACGAGCTGGTAGCCCTTGTCGGTCGGGTCGGCGAACGGGTCCAGCCAGATCTCGGCACGCAGGTAGAAGTTGGCGAACGGGCCGCCGACCGTCGAACCGAGGACGTACGCGAGATAGGCGCCACCGAAGAAGAGGAGAAGACCGATCAGCAGCCAACTGACCCGTTCGGTGGCGATGTAGAGGGTCACCACGAACATGCCGAAGTACAGCAGCGAGGTGCCGAGGTCCTTCTCGAAGACCAGCACCAGGAGACTGATCAGCCAGACCACGACCACCGGGCCGAGGTCCCGCCCACGCGGAAAGTCGATACCGAGGAACCGCCGGCTGGCCAGCGAGAGCACCTCACGCTTGCGCACGAGGTAGTACGCGAAGAAGACCAGCAGCGCCAGCTTGGCGAACTCACCCGGCTGGAGCGAGAACCCGCCGACCCGGATCCACAGCTTGGCGCCGTTGATCTCGGACATGCTGCGCGGCAGCACCGCCGGGAGCATCACCAGCACGATGCCGGCGAGCCCCAGGGTGTACGCGTACCGGGAGACCGAACGGTGGTCGCGCATGATGGCGAGCAGGCCGGCGGCGAGGATCACCGAGGCGAGCGTCCAGGCGAGCTGCCGCCCGCCGATGCCGGCGAAGGTGGCCAGATCCTCCCGGTCGACCGGGGCGGCGTCGCCCAGGTCGATCCGCCGCAGGAAACCGACGCCGAGGCCGTTCAGCAGGGCCACCGCCGGCAGCAGAGCCGGATCGGCGAACGGGGCGAGGAACCGGATGACCAGGTGCAGCCCGAGGAAGACCGCGCCGAGCGCGGCGGCGGGCATCCAGAAATCCGGCGTGACCGTGTCCAGAAGGTTCGCCTCGACGGTCGCCATGTACGCGGCCACCAGCACCATGGCCAGCAGCAGCAGGGACAGCTCGGCGTTGCGTCGGGACCGGGCCAGGCGTACGCCGGACTCCCCGCCCGTGGTGGCGGGCGAGGATGCCGGTGTGGCCGCTACGGTCACGGGTGGAGTCCTTGGGATCTCAGTCGACACTCACTCGGGAGACCGGCAGCCGGCCGGGTCGAGCGCCGGCGGTGCCGAGTCGGAGGGCGTGGCGTCGGGTGCGGTGGTCGGATCGGTCCCGCCTACGGTGGCCGCCATGGTCGGGCTCGCGCTGAGGACCCCGTTTACCGACGCGCTCGGGCTGGTGGCCGGCGTCGGGGACGTCACGGTCGGGCTCGCGGGGGGAGTGGGCGAGGGCGTGCCGGTCGGCACCGCCGTGTCGGGCGTGCAGAGCGGCTTCAGGTTGGGGTTGCTCGGGGTGTCGCTGGTCAACTCCGCGAGCTGACGCTCGGCGTCCGGTTCACTCTTGGCCCGGATGCCCACCTTGACCGTGTCCTGGGCGGCGACGGTGAGGTCGTCCAGGCGGGTGCCACTGGTGCGGTGCACCGTGGACAGATCCATCCCGGCGATCTGCCCCTGGATGCCGCGGAAGACGGCGACCTGGCCCTCCTCGGTGGCACCCACGTAGTACTGGCGCTGGGTGTACGTCCAGCCGGCGAAGAGCCCACCGCCGATGATCACCAGGAGCGCAAGCGCCATGGCGGTGGTGCGTACCGGACGACGCTTGCGCCGCTCCGGCTCGTCGTCGGCGGCCGCCGGCTCCTCGGGCACGGCGGGACGCGGCGCGGAGAGCGCCGAGGCCCGGGCAGCCGGGGTCGATTCGTCCGCTGAGGTGGCCATGCCGCGATCCCGGGCGGCGGCGCCGCCGACGATCGGGGTGGCCTCGACGATGTCGTGGTCGGTGGCGTCGGCGATGATCACCGTGATGTTGTCCGGGCCGCCGCCGCGCAGCGCGAGCTGCACCAGCCGCTCGACGCACTGCTGCGGATCGGTGTACTCCCGCAGGGTCTCGCCGATGGTCTCGGCGCTCACCACGCCGGAGAGGCCGTCGCTACAGATCAGGTACCGGTCACCGGGGAGCACCTGACGCACCGAGTACTCCGGGTCGATGTCCCGGCCGTCCAGCGCGCGGGTCAGCAGCGACCGCTGCGGGTGGCTGCTGGCCTCCTCGGCGCTGATCCGGCCCTCGTCGACCAGCATCTGGACGTACGTGTCGTCCTTGGTGATCTGGGCGAACTCACCGTTGCGCAGGAGATAGGCCCGCGAGTCGCCGATGTGGACCATCCCCAGCTTGCTGCCGGAGAAGAGGGTCGCCGTCAGCGTGGTGCCCATCCCCTCCAACTGCGGGTTGGCGTCCACCGTGTCGCGGAGTTGTTGGTTGGCGGTGCCGACGGCCGAACGCAACGCGTCGACGAGGGCGTCCCCTGGGACATCCTCGTCGAGCGGCGCCATGGCACCGATGACGATGTTGCTGGCGACGTCACCGGCGGCCATGCCGCCCATGCCGTCGGCAACGGCGAGTAGCCGCGGCCCGGCGTAGACGGAGTCTTGATTGCCGTCACGGATCAGACCGCGGTCGCTGTGGGCCGCATAGCGCAGGGTCAGAGTCATGGCCGTAATTCGAGGGAAGTGCGGCCGATCCGGATCGGCACGCCGAGGGGTACGGGGGTTGGTCCGGTGACCTTAGCGCGATCTAGGTACGTGCCGTTAGTCGAGCCGAGATCCTCGACGAACCACTGGCCCTCGCGTGGCACGAGTCGCGCGTGCCGTGCGGAGGCGTAGTCGTCGGTGATGACCAGGGTGGAGTCCTCGGCCCGACCAATGGTGATCTGCGCTTCGCCCAGGGTGATGCGGGTGCCGGCCAGTTGACCTGCGGTGACCACCAGCTGGTGGGCCGCCCTGCCCCGCTTCACCTTCGCCGGTTTGGCCGCCTGCCCCGTCGAGGCGCCAACCGCGCGTGGTGCCGCCACCAGGCGACCGGACCGGGCTCCCGCGAAGAGATCCCGACGGATCACGCCGACCACCGTGAATACGAAGATCCACAGCAGGATCAGGAACCCGAACCGGGCGACGGTGATGACAAGTGCCGGCAAGGCGGCTCAGCCGTCCACGCGGAAGGTCAGCGTCGTGGTGCCGAGCTGGACCATGTCACCGGGGTTCAGGGCGACCGCGGAGACCCGCTGCCCGTTGACCATGGTGCCGTTGGTGGAACCCAGATCGGTCAGCACAACCTGGCCGCCGTCGAAATCCAGTCGGGCGTGTCGCCGGGAGATACCGACGTCGGGCAGGCGCAGGTTCGCCTGGTCACCGCGACCGATCACCGTCGACCCCATCTGGAGGGGGTAGGTGCGTCCGTCACCGGAGACCAGCCGCACGTTGCGACCGCCACCGTGCCCGGGCGGCGGACCGTAGCCGCCACCCTGGTCGTACGCGGGGTACGCGGGCGGACCGGCGTCGTAGCCGGGCGCCGACACCGGGGCGACCTCGCCACCGGTGTAGACCTCGGCGGTGACCCGGAACATTCCCGTGTCGAGGCCCTCGCCCCGCTCGATCTCCACGATCACGTCGCCGTAGACCGTCCAGGCCTGCTCGCCGATGAACTCCGCCTGCGACTGGGCCAACTCCTGGGCCAGCGCGGCGGCGTACGGCGCCAGACGACTGTGGTCGAACGGCGAGAGATCGATCACGTAGCGGTTGGGCACCAACGTGCGCCCACCGGCCAGGATCGCCTTGTGCGCCTCGGCCTCCCGCTGCATGGCGTTGAGGATCTCCACGGGGTGGACCACCCCTTTGAAGACCTTGGCGAAAGCCCCTTCGACCAGGCCTTCCAGACGCTTCTCGAAGCGTTGCAGCACGCTCACCGGCTCCTCCTCGGGTCCCGAGGACATGATGGTATCCGGCCGGCGCGCGCGCAGCTCACACGCCGCTCGGCCGCCTGCTCCCGGCCCGTTCGGAAGGACCGGGACCACCGTGCTAATCTTTCGTCCGCCACGAACGGTAACCGCTCGTGGCGAGCGTCTGGGACAGCGTAGTATTCCCGGGGCCTGTTGGAGACAGCGGGTCCGGGGCGGCTACAGTGTCCCGGGTCGTGCCACGGGGATGTGGCGGAATGGCAGACGCGCACGGTTCAGGTCCGTGTGCCCGAAAGGGCGTGGGGGTTCAACTCCCCCCATCCCCACCAAAAGACGAGGGCTCCGCTTGATGCGGGGCCCTTCCGTCATATCGGGGCGTGCCGGGCGTCACGCTATGCTCCGATGGTTTCTGCCTCCGATGGACCAGGAGTGGCGTGTGAGTGTCGCGTTGGTGACCGGGTCGGGCGGTCTGATCGGCTCCGAGGCGGTCCGGCACTTCGCCGGCCTCGGTCTGGACGTCGTCGGCATCGACAACGACATGCGCCGGTACTTCTTCGGTGAGGACGGCTCCACCTCGTGGAGCCTGGAACGGCTCGGCCGTGACCTCGGTAACTCGTACACCCACTTCGCGGTGGACATCCGGGACCGGGACGGCCTGGAGCAGGTGTTCAAGAAGTACGGCTCGGACATCGCCGTGGTGATCCACAGCGCGGCCCAGCCGAGCCACGACTGGGCGGCCAAGGAGCCGTACACGGACTTCGACGTGAACGCCGGTGGCACCCTCAACATCCTGGAGAACACCCGCCGGCACGCGATCGACGCACCGTTCATCCACTGCTCCACCAACAAGGTGTACGGCGACCGGCCCAACAGCCTGCCGCTGCTGGAGCTGGAGACCCGGTACGAGCTGCCCGAGGACCACCGCTGGTACCAGGGCATCACCGAGGAGATGTCGATCGACCACTCGCTGCACTCGGTCTTCGGCGCCTCGAAGGTGGCCGCGGACGTGATGGTGCAGGAGTACGGCCGCTACTTCGACATGAAGACCGCCTGTTTCCGGGGCGGCACCCTGACCGGCCCGGCCCACTCGGCCGCGGAGCTGCACGGGTTCCTGGCGTACCTGATGCGCTGCGTGATGGAGGGTCGGACTTACAACCTGTTCGGCTACAAGGGCAAGATGGTCCGCGACGCGATCCACTCGCACGACGTGCTGACCGCGTTCGAGGCGTTCTTCCGGGCGCCCCGTTCGGCCGAGGTCTACAACCTGGGCGGCGGTCGGCACTCCAACACCTCGCACATCGAGGCCTTCCGGATCGCGGAGGAGATCACCGGCCGCGAGGCGCAGATCAACTACGTCGAGCAGAACCGCACCGGCGACCACCAGTGGTACGTGAGCAGCATGGCCCGGTTCGAGGCGCAGTACCCGGACTGGAAGATCACGTACGACGTGCCGATGATCCTGCGGGAGATCTACGAGGCCAACGTGGACAAGTGGGTGCCGCAGGCATGACTCGCCAGACCAAACGCAACGTCCTCGGTGTCCTCGTCGACGCCACCGACTACGCCTCGGCGACGGACGCCGTGGTGGCCGCGGCGCACGAGCGCCGGCCTCTCGCGTTGACCGCGCTGGCCGTGCACGGTGTGATGACCGGGGTGCTCGATCCGGCGCACAACGCCCGGCTGAACTCCTTCGACGTGGTCACCCCGGACGGACAGCCGGTGCGCTGGGCGCTCAACCTGCTGCACCACGCCGGGCTCACCGACCGGGTCTACGGGCCGACGCTGACCCTGCACGTGCTCGCCCGCTTCGCGGACGAGGGGCTGCCCGTCTACCTGTACGGCTCGACCGAGGAGACGTTGGCCAAGCTGATCCCGGCGTTGGAGCGGATGTTCCCGGCTCTGAAGATCGCCGGTGTGGAGCCGTCGAAGTTCCGCGCGGTCCAACCGGGCGAGGACGCCGAGATCGCCGACCGAATCCGGTCCAGTGGTGCCCGGCTCGTCCTGGTGGGGCTCGGCTGCCCGCGCCAGGAGGTCTTCACGTACGCGATGCGCCCGCTGCTGGACATGCCGATGATGGCGGTCGGCGCGGCGTTCGACTATCACGCCGGGCTGTTGCGCCAGCCTCCGTCGTGGATGCAGCGCGCCGGCCTGGAGTGGTTCTGGCGGCTCGGTCTGGAGCCGAAGCGGCTCTGGCGCCGCTACGTGATCCTCAACCCGGCCTACCTGACCCGGCTCGCCGGCCAGAAGACCGGTCTGTGGAAGGCCCGCCCGCCGGCACCGGCCACCGAGCGGCCGGCGACCTTCGCGGTCTGACAACCGATCTGGTACGACACGAGGCCCCACCGGGATCTTCCGGGTGGGGCCTCGTCCCTGGGTGGGGAACAGGTCAGACGGTCAGGGTCCAGCTGCTCAGGTAGCCGGTGTCCGCCGAGTAGACGTCGCGCACCTGGAGTCGCCAGGTGCCGTCCGCGGCTTCGCCGGACAGGTTGACCGAGTACGTGGTGTTCACGTTGTCGGCGCTGTCCGAGGTGCTGCTGTTCTTCAGCCGGTACGAACTGCCGTCTGGAGCGAGCAGGTCGATCACCAGGTCGCCCCGGTAGGTGTGGACGATGTTGACCGCCACGGTGGAGGCCGACGAGGCGTTCCGGCCGCAGCCGGAGATGGTGATCTGGCTGGTGATCGCAGCGCCGGCGTCCGGGATCGTCAGGGCGGCGCCGTTGGTGCCGGTGCAGCCGGTGGGCGGCGGAGTGGTGCCGCCACTACCCACGTAGAGCAGCAGGTTCGGTGAGCCCGAGCCGGCATTGGTGATCACGTTCGGCGTGGCGTTGGACACCAGTTGGTTGCGCACCTGGGCCGGGGTCCAGCTCGGGTTGGCGCTCGCCACCAGGGCCGCCGCCCCGACCACGTGCGGCGTGGCCATCGAGGTGCCGCTGATCGTGTTGGTCGCGGTGTTGCTCGTGTACCAGGACGAGGTGATCGACGAGCCGGGCGCGAAGATGTCCAGGCAGGTGCCGATGTTGGAGAACGACGAGCGGGCGTCGGAGTTGGTCGTCGAGCCGACCGTGATCGCCTCCGTGGTGCGCGCCGGCGAGACGTTGCAGGCGTTCGCGCCGTTGTCGTTGCCGGCCGCGAGGCCGTAGGTCACGCCGGAGGCGATCGAGTTGCGGACGGCGGTGTCCAGCGAGCTGTTCGCCCCGCCGCCGAGGCTCATGTTCGCCACGGCCGGCTTGATCGCGTTCTGGGTGACCCAGTCGACGCCGGCGATCACACCGGCGTTGGTCCCGCTGCCGGAGCAGTTCAGCACGCGTACGCCGACCAACTGGACGCCCTTGGCCACGCCGTACGTCGAGCCGCCCACGGTGCCGGCGACGTGCGTCCCGTGCCCGTTGCAGTCGTCCGCTGACCCGCCGTCCACGGCGTCGTAGCCGGAGGTGGCCCGGCCCCCGAAGTCGTTGTGGGAGAAGCGGATGCCCGTGTCGATGATGTAGGCGTGCACGTTGCTCGCCGTGTTCGGGTAGGTGTAGGAGCTGTCCATCGGAAGGTTGCGCTGGTCGATGCGGTCCAGGCCCCAGGACGGCGGGTTGGCCTGCGTACCGGAGATCGACACGGTGTGGTTCTGCTCGACGTACGCGACGGCCGGGTCGGCGGCGATCCGTGCCGCCGCGGCCGCGCTGACGGTGACTTCGAAGCCCCGCAGCGCCGTGCCGTAGGTGCGGGCGATCTTTCCGCCGTGTCGGCCGGTCAACCGTTGCGCGGTGTCGCCGACCCGGTTCGGTGCCACGGCTGCGTCCTTGAGGACGACGATGTAGCTGTCCGGTACGGCGGTTGCCCCACCAGCCTCCCGTACGACGCCGACGGGCTCGGCGGCCAGAGCCGGGGCACCGACGGCCAGCACGGTCGCGGTGGCCACCCCGACCAGTGCGGACCTGCGTGGAAGACCCATCTCCCTACCTCCCTCCGACCGGCGTCGAGACGCGACCACCGGTACCACTGATCGACAATCGCCGATCTAGGTGAGGGTAGGTCGATGGGGTCGGGTAGATAAACATGCCGAAACGTCCATCACCCGGATGGGATGCCCCCTACGGGCCGGGCTTCCGGGGGCAGCGGGGGTCCGCCCCGGATTCGCTGCGTTCCCCAACGGGAAAGACTCTCCGACATGGAGAGTCAGCTCACCATCCTGTTGCCGGTTGCCGCCGTCTGGCTGGCCGCCGGGGTCCTGGCCGACCGACTGCCACGGCTGCGGGACGCGCGTGCGCTCCGTCGGCGTACCGGATGGTTGCTGGCGCTCGCGCTGGCCGGCGTGGCGCTGCTCGCGGCGGCGTCCATCGGCGGCATGTCGAGCGCCGGCACCGCGCCGATCGACCGGGCCGCCGCGGGGCTCACCCTCACCACCGGCCCGGCGCTCGTGGTGGTCCTCTGCTCCGTACGGCGGATCCGCCGGCTGCGGGCCGGGGCCGGCGCGTTCGACACCGCACCCGGTACGCCCGCCCCGCACGGGCTGCGTGCCGCTGCGGCACACCCGCTCGTCGGGTTGCCGTTGCAGGTCACCGCCCTGGCGACGCTGCCGGCCGTGATCGCGGCAGCCGGCGCGGACCTCGGCGCCGAGCCCGGGGTGACCGGCCCGGCGATCACCGTCGGAGCACTCGCGGTAGCCGTCATCGGTGTCCGGCACGCGCTGCGACACAGTCGGCTCATCGAGCGGGCGCAGCCCACGGCCGCGCGGTCAGCGCGAGCGGCCGGCCCCCTGCACGTATAGGAGTTCCAGGATCGCCCGGGTCGCCTCGAACCAGCGATCCAGCCAGCCGGGCGGCGGCACGCTGCCCTTCGGCGGCAACTCCATCAGCAGGCCACGCAGCAGTGGGTGGTCGGCCAGCGAGCTGGTGGGCTCGATCGGCCAGCCGTCCGGCGGGAACGACGGCTCGACCAGCGGGTTGGGGTCCAGCGACGGCAGCGAGAGCGGCGGATCCATCGGCTCCGCACCCGACACCTCCCGCCCGTCCAACTCCTGGTCGGCCGAGATCACCTCGGTCAGTACGGTGTCCCGGCGCGCCCCGCGGTACTTGCCACCGAACCGCTCCGGCTTGGCCGGACCGTTGGTGAGGTTCTCTGATCCGATCGTCGTCATCCGTCTCGCCTACCTCGCTCGGGTGCGAATCGGTGCGGCGCGTCATCGACCAACGCCGTACCGACGGGTTCAACGAGGCGGGCCCGTTGTGGCGACGGGAATCCCGGCGGAACCTCGTCACGCCCGGCCGTCCCGGTTGCCGCTCCCGGCTCGCCGAAGCGCGGACACGGAAGGTCCCCGCCCGGTCACGGACCGGACGGGGACCTTCATCGACCACTCGGTCAGGCCGAGCCCAACACACCACCCCTGGCTCCGGCGACGAAGGCCCGCCAGTCACCGGGAGCGAAGACCAGGGCCGGGCCGGCCTTGTCCTTCGAATCCCGTACGCCGACTGCCCCGGTCACGTACGCCACCTCTACGCAGTTGTCGCAGTTCGGCCCGCTCTTCGAGCTCTTGAACCACGTCGCCTGCGTCAGGTCCACGGGGAACCTCTTGGTCGCCATTTCGGCTCCTCTGCCAGTTTTGCGATGTGTGCGACGGACTCCTCCGGACGAATGGCCGCAGCGCGGATGTGATCGAAGATGAAGCTGTACTTCTGCAGTTCGTCGCTCTTCTCGAGGAAAAGCCCACCCGTGGCGTTCTCCGCGTACACAACATCCGGATCACCGGGCTCGGGGAAGCTGAGGATCGTGAAGGTGCCGTCCATGCCGGCGTGCGCACCCACCTCGAAGGGGAGGATCTGGAGCGTCACGTTCGGCAACTCGGCCACCTCGACCAACCGCCTGAGTTGGCCGCGCATCACCTCGTCCCCGCCCACCGGCCGACTTACCACCGCCTCATCGAGCACCACCCACAGATCGACCGGATCGTCCTGGGTCAATAACGACTGACGGCCGAGACGGACACGCACTCTTTGATGTACCTGATCGGCGGTGAAGTCCGGACGGGCGGCGCGGATCATCGCACCGGCGTACTCCTCGGTCTCCAACAGACCGGGGACGACCTGCTGTTCGTACGCCCGGATGGAGCTGGCCGCAGCCTCCAGCCCGACGTACGCCCCGACCAGCACCGTGCTGTACGGGTGCCACCAACCCTTCTGCCGTGCCTCGCGGGCGATCTGCACGAGCTCGTCGCTCTCGGCACCGACCACGCCGTAGATCCGCAGCATGTCCCGCACGTCGCGCGGGGTGGCCGTGGTGTGTCCCGTCTCGATCCGGGAGACCTTGGACGCCGAGCACTCCAACTGCTCGGCCACCACTTCTATGGTGATCCCGGCCGACTCCCGTTGCCGGCGCAACTCCGCGCCGAGCCGTCGCCGTCGAATCGTCGGGCTGCGCCGTTCACTCATCGCGCGGCCTCGGCACTTCTGGTCCTCGCCGCTGGTTGCTCGACCCCACTCTCGGGCTACCTCCGGTCGCCGCGCCACTGGTTGCCGCCTGCCGGGGGCGCGACCGTCGACCGGCGAGCGTTCGCGACGAGGGGTGGTGCCGGTCATCGGCCGGCCGCGACGGGCGAAACCGGCCCTCAGTGTGCCGTCCGTACGCGGATGGCTTCAAGCGCCGCTTTGCGTGGCGAACTCACGTATCGGCAAAAGTCGACGTGCAACTTGCATGAAGCACGTCGCTGATGCACTCTGTCCGTATGGCTCGGATCACTCAGCGTTTCGGTCCGCTCTCTGGGCGTGGTGACCCCACCGACCCCGGACAGCCGGATGGGACGCGGGCCCGGCCAGCGACACCCGGACCTGCGCCGGGGTAATGACCCCACCGCTGCAAGCCAGTTGACTGCGGCGGTGGGCGCGGTTCCCGGCAGCAGTCAGGTGATGGTCGGGTGGCGGCACGCCACCAGCGTGTACGGCCCGACCACCACCAGCACCATCCGGTCCACGAGGCGCGATCCCGTCACCGGGCCGAGATCATCCCAGACCAGTCACCCGCCGGCACCCCGCCGGCTTACCCTCCCCAGGAGCCCATGTGCTTCCCCGCTCCGGTGACGTTCTGCACGTGACTCGCGCGGCGAGTGTCCAGTTCCTCAGGCCGATCATGTTCCGGGTGATCCGGGTGCTCGACTGGCCGACGTACGACGGTTGGCTCTGGCTCGACGGCTACGAACTCAACGCCGCAGGCGACGCCGTCAACCGACGGTCGATCTTCGTACAGCGGGAAGGGCTGCAACAGGTGCAGGCCGCACCCGTGCCCCGCCCGCACACCGTACGGACCCGTCGACCCGTTGCCCGTACGCCGGTCCGAGTCGGCTGACCAGCGCGATCCGCCGCGGGTAGGCGTGCCGTCGCCATAGAATCGGTACGCCCACCCCGGCACCGTTCCACCCGCACGTCCAGGACCCTGAGCCTGGGATGGTCATGGTCAATCAGCCCGCCGTGCGGCGGCACCACCGCTGGAGTATCACCTACGCTCTCGGACTGCTCGCCCTCCTCGGAGCCGTGACCACCGCCGTGGTCCTGGTTCGCGATCCGGCGTCGTCCTCCACCCGGCTGGCCGTACCGGTGCCGGCACCAGAGATCACCGTGGTCAGGTCCGACCCACCGGCCGACGACTACGGTTGGATCGGCGCCGACACCACCGACGGGTACGTCGAGACGACCAGCCCGGCCGCCGGTACCGGCGCTGGCGGTCAGGCCGATGGCCGCCAGGATCTCGCCGCGCCGACGCCGACCGGGCACGCCACCACCGACGTACGCCGCTCGCTCTTCTGGTCCGGGATCTTCGGCCTCACCATCTCGCTCGCCGGCCTCGGCCTCGTCGGCACCCGCCGGCGGATGTGGTGAGCGTCGGTCACGGCGTGGTCGTCGCCGTTGGGCTCAGGCTGGTCTGGCTGACCTCCGTCGAGGGCCGGGCCTGGGAGACCACCACCTGCACCTCCTCGTCGGTCCCCACCAGGGTGCCGGCAGCCGGATCGGTCCGCACCACGGTCCCGGGCGGCAGTTCGGACGGGCGGTACACCACCCGGTAGCTCAGGCCCAGCCGTTCCAGCAGCCCCTCGGCGGTCGACTGTCCAAGCCCGGTGAGCGGCGGCACCGGTATCTGCGCCTCCTCGGTGGTGGCCGCCGGGCTGCTCGGCGACGCGCTGCTGGGCGCCGCCGACGTCGGGGCGCTGCTGCTCGGCGGCGCCGTGACGCTGGCCGGCGGGACAGACGGCGTGGCCGGGCCGTCGGGGTCGTCCTCCCGCGCGCTCAGCACCACCCACAGGGCCGTACCGAGCAGGGCGGCGAGCAACAACGCGAGTACGCCCCAGAGGATCGGCAGCCACCAACGCCGGCCGCCCTGCTCCTCCACGTACCAGTCCGCCGACGGTTCGGCCGGGCGAGGCGCTCGTACCTCGGCCCGCCCGGACCACGCCGGCGGCATCGACCGCTCCACCGGCATCCGTGCGGTCCGGTCATTCGCCGACGCGGCCCGGTCGATAGGCATCGTCTCGTCCGGCGACGCGCTGCCACCCGACGCCGCCCGATCGATCGGCATCGTCTCGTCCGGCGACGCGGTGGGTTCCGGCTGCTGCGGACGGCCGCCGGCTGGCGGCAGAGGGCGGGTCCGGTCGTCGTCGGGCCCGGCGGGCGGCTCCTGGCGGTCGTCGCTCATGGCACGTCCTTTCCCGAACCGGGCGGGCGCCCTGGCCCTCGACCGTCAACCTAACCGGCCACGTCGACATCGGCCGGCATCGGTGACGCGAACCGCGTGCCGCCGGCGGGTCGGGGAAGGTCGGGGTCGGTCAGGTGGTGGGCTTGGCCGTCGGCTGGCTCGGCGGAGCCGCCGCCCCACACCAGATGCTGACCTCGTCGTTCCAGCGGGCCGGACCGTCCTCGGCCGGTACCTGCTGACTGACCTTTCCGCTGCGCCCACTGCGGTAACTCGGGTAGAGCCCCGCCTCAACCAGCTCGTCCGCTGCCTTGGCGCAGTCGTCGCCGACCACGTCGGGCACCTCGGCGGCGGGCGCCGGACCGGGGATCTGCAGCTCGACGGTGGTACCCCGGGTCACCGTGGTACCCACGGCCGGCGAGGCTCTCTCCACCGTGCGCCCGATGCCGCCGCCGAAGACCAGACGCCACCCCAACCGTTGCTTGCGCAGCATCTCGCGCGCCTGCACGAAGTCGGCCCCGACCACCGGAGGTACGGTCAGCCCGGTCCCCTTCGTCGCCGAGGCGGTCGTCCGGGGAGCGGACGGAGTGGTCCGACCGGTGGTCGGCCGAGCCGAGGTGGCCTCGTCGGTCGGCGTACCGGTCGCCGTGGCGACGGCCTGCGGGTTCGTCGGAGATTCGTCGTCGTCGCCGGCCAGCAGCCAGCCACCGGTGGCGCCCACCACGGCCAGGAGCACCGCGACCAGCCCGCCACCGAGCAGCACACTGGCTCGGCTGCCACCGCCGCCGTCCCGGCCGCCGCCGGAATCCTGTCGACCCGTGTTCGCGTCCGTCATACCGCCCACCGCCTCATCACCGGCGACCGTACCGTTCGCCGCCCATCACGTTGTGCCGACGGTCCATACCGGCGGGTCACTGCGACTCGCCGCACCGACGACGGGACGTTACGCTGCCCGGCATGGCCAGACGGGGCTGGGGAGTATCGATCGCGACGGCGGTCGGGGTCGCTGCCGGCGCGGGCGCCGCGCAACTGGGCTTCGGCTACGGGCTCGGCGTCATCACCTGGACGCCGACCGAGGCCGGGGCCAACGGCACGGCCTGGGCCGACGGTCTCGCCTGGGCCACCTGGCTCGCCGCCAGCTCGACGGTGCTGGGTGCGGTCTGCGCGCAGCGACTGCACCAGCGTGCCGCACCGGCCGACCCGCCGACGACCGACGCCGCACCGACCACCATCCCCACGGTCGAGGCTGACCTGCCGCAGCCGGCGATGATCGCGCCCGAACGGCCGACCCGGACCGGGGATGCCGACGCGACGCAGGACCGGCCGGCCGTGGCCGTCGATCGGTCGGCACCGCTGACGGACGAGCGCGGCGGCCTGTTCCGGCGGCTGTCCCTGGCACTCGGCGCCGGGCTCGGCGGGCTCGTCACCGTCCTGCTGGTCGCCGTACCGGCCCGGGTCGCCGTGGGTGCCGACACCGGTGTGCCGCAGCGGGTCGCGGCCCTGCACGCGGCGCTGGGAATCCTGATCGGCGTTGTCGTCGCGCTCTGGGCGCTGCGGTCCCGTACCGTCGCGCTGAACATCACCGCGACGGCCGCCTGGCTGTGGCTGCTCGCGGTGGTCTCGGTCATCGACGGTGTACGCGTCGGACGCGGGCTGACCGGCGCCCAACTCGGCACGTGGCAGCTCGACCCGGACCACGCGCGGTACTGGATCGGGGGCCAGATCTACTGGCCCGGCGCGCTGCTGGCGCTCGTACCCGCGCTCCTGATCGGTGCCCTCACCGCCCGGGGCGCCGTGCGGTCGGGCGGGCACCGGGTGGGCGCTGCGGCCTCCGGCGCGGCCGGCCCGCTGCTCGTCGCACTCGCCTACCTGACCACCGTGCCGCGTTGGGCGACCCCGGGGCCGGCACAGTTCTCGACCCAGCTCATCGCCCCGTACGCGGTGATCGCCGGCGTCGGCGGTTCGATACTGGTCGCCCGCCTCGCCGAACGCGGCAACCGCCGACGTGCCGCCGATCGAGGCCCGACCGCCCCGGCCGACGATCCCGGCCGGGCGACGGCGACCGACTACACAGAACCGACGCCGACCGGACCGGTGGCACCACGCAAAGCGGGGTCGACGCCCGCGGCCCGCTCATCCGAACCGGTGTCGACCACTGCGGCCGGCTCCCCCGAACCGGAGTCGGCCACTCGGGCGGATTCCACCCGAGCCACGGGGCTCGGCCCGACCTCGCGCCCGACGCCTACCCGGGAGGGCGACTCGGACGGCACCCGACCGGGACGCCGCGCCCGTTCGGTGAGCGACGCCGCAGCCGGTACGGCAGCCCGACGAGGCAGGACCGCCGCGGCGCCGACCACGCCAGACACCCAGCCGGACGACACGACCACCGCCGAACCCCGCGTCCCCGCCCCACGCCCCGCCCCGGACGCCGCAGCCCCGGCCAACACCCCGACCCCCCACCGGGCCCGCCCACCCCGCCGCACCACCACCTGACCCACCCCACCGTCCCCTCCCCGCACCCACCCACCCACCCCACCCCCTCCGTCCCCCTCCGTTGCCCTCCGTCCCCCTCCGTCCCCCTCCGTTGATCATGAAGTTATTGCTGCGACACGCCGCGGCGGGTGGCAACAACTTCATGATCAACAGCGCGGGGTGGTGGGTGGGGTGGGGTGGGGGTGGGGTGGGGGGTTAGTCGACGGGCCAGGTGTGGACTGGCTCGTTGGTGCGTTGGAGTTCCGCGTAGCGCTTGACCATGTGGTGCAGGGCTGCCGGGCGGTCCAAGCCCCGCTGCCGCTCGGCCGACCAGACCGCCTCGGTCTGCCAGACGGAGCCGTTGCGGCCGGTGCGGCAGCGCTGCTCGATGATGCCGAGGAGCCGGTCCCGCTGCTCCGGGGCGACACCGAAGCCGTCCAGCCCGGTCGCGGCGACGGGCAGTAGCTGGTCCAGCACGAGCTTGGTGACCGGAACGTCACCGACCCGGGGCCAGTGCAGCACGGCGTCCAGACCACGACGGGCCGCCGAGTGGAAGTTCTCCTCGGCCGAGGAGAAGGTGAGCTGGCTCCAGATCGGTCGGTCGGCCTCCGCGAGACCACGGACCAGCCCGAAGTAGAGGGCCGCGTTGGCCAGCATGTCCACCACTGTCGGACCCGCGGGCAGCACGCGGTTCTCCACCCGGAGGTGCGGGCGGCCGTTCATGATGTCGTAGACCGGGCGGTTCCAGCGGTAGACCGTGCCGTTGTGCAGCCGCAGCTCGCTCAGCTGGGGCACCCCGCCGGCGTGCAACACCTCCACCGGATCCTCGTCCTCGCAGATCGGCAGCAGCGGTGGGAAGTACCGGACGTTCTCCTCGAACAGATCGAAGATCGAGGTGATCCAGCGTTCGCCGAACCAGACCCGGGGACGTACGCCCTGGGCCTTGAGTTCTTCCGGTCGGGTGTCGGTGGCCTGCTTGAACAGGGCGATGCGGGTCTCGGCCCACAGTTGGCGACCGTAGAGGAAGGGCGAGTTGGCCCCGACCGCCACCTGCACTCCGGCAACGGCCTGGGACGCGTTCCAGTAGTCGGCGAAGCTGTCCGGCGCGACCTGGAGGTGGAACTGGAGACTCGTGCAGGCCGCCTCGGGGGCGATCGAGTCGGTGTGCGTGCGCAACTGCTCGACACCCCGGATGTCGAGCTCGATGGCCTCGCCCCGGGCGCCGACGATCTGGTCGTTGAGCACCCGGTAGCGCTCGTTGGTGGAGAGGTTGTCCTCGACGAGGTGCCCCTCGGTGAGGGTGGGCAGGATGCCGACCAGGACGATCTTGGCGTCGGACCTGGCAGCACGTTCGTCGGCCCGGGAGAGGCTGCTGCGCAGGTCGTGTTCGTAGTCGGCGAACCCGGCACCCTCGATCAGCCGGGGCTCCGCGTTCAACTCCAGGTTGAACTGCCCCAACTCGGTCTGGAACAGCGGATCGGCGATCTCGGCGAGGATCTCCTCGTTGCGCATCGCCGGCTCGGCCGCCGAGTCGACCAGGTTGAGCTCGATCTCGAGACCGGTCATCGGCCGGTCGGCGTCGAACCCGAAGTCGTCGAGCATCAGGGCGAAGACGTCGAGGCACCGCCGGACCTTCTGCCGGTAGCGGACGCGGTCCTCCCGGGTGAAGGCGCCCTGCGAGACGTCCCTGCCCATGTGTCCTCCCGACAACCGGCGCGGTCGGGATCATGCCGTCCCGGAAAGCGCATTGTGAACCATCAACGGTAAGAGCGCTCGCCTGGCCAGGGCCAGAGGCCGACGACGGTGTCCGACGCCGGCGGAAGCGGATGCGCTCGTGGCGCCATCTCTACCCCGTCGGCATCGTGCGGGACCCCGCGTTGGCAAGAACAAGTCGTGACAATTCACACGCGCCTGGTACGGACGACGCCGGGCCCGCGCCGACGTACGGCGCGGGCCCGGCGTACCGGTGATCCGTGAGATCAGGCCTGGCGGATGCCTTCGCCCTCGATCTCGATCTTGATCTTGCGGCCGACCAGGACGCCGCCGGTCTCCAGGGCGACGTTCCAGGTCAGGCCGAACTCCTCGCGGTCGATCTCGGTGCTCGCGGAGAAGCCGAAGACGTCCTGGGCACCGAACGGGCTGCGGCCCACGCCCTCGAACTCGACCTCCAGCTCGACCGGACGGGTGACGTCCTTGATGGTCAGCTCACCGTTGAGCACGAACTCGTTGCCGTTGCGGGACTTCACGCCGGTGCTGCGGAACTCCAGGGTCGGGTACTTCTCCGCGTCCAGGAACTCGGGGCTGCGCAGGTGCGCGTCCCGGTCACCCTGGGTGGTGTCGATGCTGGCAGCCTGGATGGTCGCGACGACCGAGGACTGGAGCGGGTCCTCGGCGATCGTGATGGTGGCGGTCGCCTCGTTGAACTCACCGCGGACCTTGCTCACCATCATGTGCCGGGCGACGAATCCGACCCGCTTGTGCGCCGCGTCCAGCACATAGGTGCCGGCCGCCGGGATGGTGAGACCGTCCCAGTCGCGGGTAACCGCGTCGATGCTGCTGGTCATGACTGGTGTCCTCCAGAGGATTGTTTAGTAGCCCAACGACTGCTTGAGCAAATATAACCGCAACAACATTCCCCGTGTCAAGTACTGGTAGGATGAACGAGTGACCAACGTGTTCGACGACCCCCGGATCACCGCGGTTGGCCTCCTATACGAGGCCCACGCCGGGCTCTCGGCCCGGTTCGCCGCCCAACTCGAGGAGCACGGCCTCTCTCAGGTCGAGTTCGAGGTGATTACCCGCCTGGCCCGCTCGCCGGGCAACCAACTGCGGATGACCGACCTCGCCGCACAGACCTCCCTGTCCACGAGCGGGGTGACCCGCGTGGTGGACCGGATGGAACGCGACGGGCTACTCACCCGCCGAGCATGCCCGAACGACCGTCGCAGCTCGTACGCGGTGGTCACCACGTCCGGGATGCAGCGGCTCGACGAGACGCTGCCCGGGCATCTACGGATCATCGAGCAGTGGTTCACCGGCCAACTCGAACCCGAGGCGCTGGCGGCGCTGCTCGACGGCCTGCGACGGGTGCGGGACGCCGTCCATCCTGGCGCCACCGCCGGCAGCACCGAGCAGGAGATGGCCGACGACTGCGACCCGACCTGAGCGCTGGCCCGCACGAAGGGCGTCCGGGCGACACCGGCAGAAAGACCGGCAGAACTGACCTTGTGGACCGGACAAACCTCTTGAAGAACACCTTTCTACCCGGCAACGGTGGCAGGCTTTCGCCCACCGGGGAATCACCGGGGGGTGACGGCGCGGGCGAACAGCGAGGGGTAGCACCAAGGGGGCTCTTCGCCCGCGCCACTCTCGACCCGGAAGTCCACTGAGGGCGACAGGCGTCCACTCACCGTTCGGTGGATCCGCCCCGCGCGGCGATCAGTGCGTAGAGCAGACCGGACTCCTGCGGCAGCAGCCGGATGCCGGTGTCCTCGCAGACCCGGTCGAGACGATCGAGGACGGCCGGGTCGCCGGTGCTCGCGGCGAGGCCCACCAGCGCCTCCACCACGTCCCGCCGGTCGTGACCGGCCTCGACGGCGGCGGCGAACCACTCGGCCGCCAACTCCCGATCACCCGCGTGCAGCGCCAGGTTCCCCTCGATCAGCGCGCAGATTCCCACCTCCGGCCCGCTCCACGACAACACCGTGTCGTCCGAGCGTGGTCGCGGCAGCCCGACCCGCCCGGTCCACTGCTGCCCCGGCGCGGCGAGCGTCGCCTCGGCGGTGCCCACGCGCAGTTCGGTGAGCACCTCGGTCGCCTCCGTGACACGTCCGTCCTGGGCGAGCGCCAGGCCGACCGTGCCCAGCACGCGCCGACGATGACCCGGGTCGCCCAGCTCGAACAGCGCCGCGACCGCCCGCCGCCCCTGGTCGACGGCGTCGGCGTACCGGCCCTCGAGGCGGGACACTTCGGCACGGTTGGCCCAGGCCAGCACCCGCAGCCGCTGCTCACCGCCCTCCGCGGCGAGCCGGTCCACGGCAGCCAGCCGGCGGCGCGCCGCAGCCAGGTCGCCGACGCGGATCTCGTGCCAGGCAAGGCTGTTCTGCGCCACCGCCAGATCACGGGTACGCCCGTTGCGGGCGGCGAGCCGGAGCACCGCCTCGGCCTGTTCCCGCGCCTCGTCGTGCTCGCCGACGCTGGTCAGCAGCGCGCCGAGCACGCTTCGCGCCTCCAGCTCGCCGGTCACGTCGCCGGACTGTCGGAAGACCTCCAACGCGGCGCGCGCCGTCGGGACCTCGTCGGCCTCGGCGCCGTGTTCGGCGGCGAGCCGCGCCACGCCGAGGCTGGCCCAACCACGCAGGATCGGGTCCGCGTCGGCGGTTCGCGGGTCGGCCAGCAACCGTCGCAGCCACTGCCGCCCGGCGACGTCGCGCCCACGAAAGCGCCACCAGCGGGGTAGGCAGGCGGCGAGCCGCAGCGCGGTCAACGGGTCGTCGGAGGCCGCATGGGCCAGCGCGGTGCTGATGTCGCTGCTCACCTCGTCGAGCCGGTGTACCGCGTCGAGCATCCGGGGGCCGGCCAGTTCGGTGGCGGTCCGCGCCACGAGCCGGGCGATCACCTCCGCGTGTCGACGTCGTACGCAGGTCAGCTCACCACCACCGACGGCCTGCTCGACGGCGAAGTCACGGACCGTGTCGAGCAGACGGAACCGGAACGGCCCGGTGCCGCGGACGCTCAGCAGGCCCAGCTCGACCAGGCGGTCCAGCAGTGGGACCGGGTCGATGGCGACCGTGCCGTCCCGGTCGGCCTCGTCGGTGAGCATCTCCTCGGCCATCTCCACCGACCACCGGTTGCCGAACATGGCGAGTCGCCGCAGCGCGTCGCGCTCGTCCGCGGCGAGCAGGCGGTAGCTGGTCGCCACCGCGTCCCGCAGGGTCACCGCCACCGCCGCTCGCGTGACATCGGTGGCGTACGGACGGCGGGCGGCCACCTCCGGCCCGTCCCACCGACCCCGGGTCGGGTCGGTCGAGGTGGTCAGGTCCAGCACGCGGTCGCCGTACCTGTCGAGCAGTTCGGTGAGGTCGAGCAGCCGTCCCCGAGCGGCCATCAGCTCGATCGCCAGTGGCAGGCCGCCCAGCCGGCGGACCAGCGCGGCCAGCGCCGGTAGCTCGTCGGGGCTGGGCGGCTCCCGACGGACCTGGGCGAGCCGTGCGATGAACAGGGCGACCGCAGGCCATGAGACGAGCGTGGCCGGGCCGGAGTGCTCGGCGTCCGGCGGCGGCACCTCGAGCGGGGCGACCGGCCAGACCCGTTCGCCGGGCAGCCCGACCGGGTGCCGTCCGGTGACCAGCACCCGCAGTGACGGCAGTGCCGCGCCCAGCCGGTGCACTGTCTCGGCCACCGGGCCGGGAGCGCGTTCGACGGCGTCCATGACCAGCAGCGCCGGCCGGCCGGCGAGACGGGCGACGAGTTCCGGCAGCCGGGCGGTGCCGAGGACCGTCATCGAGGCGGCGAGCACGTCCGGCGCGTCCGAGCCCTGGCCGACCAGCACGCCGGCCACACCGCCCGGATGGGCGCGTGCCGCCGCGTGGGCCACGGCGAGTGCGAGCGCGGTCTTGCCGACACCGGCCAATCCGACGAGGCTGACCAGCCGGGGGCCGTGCTCCGCGGTCAGCATCGCGGCCAGCTCGGTGACGTCACGGTCGCGTCCGATCAGGGCGACCGGGGGCGGAAGCGCGACCGGCGCGTCGGCCCGTGTCGCGTCGGCCGTCGATGCGCCGCCGGGCGTTCCCGAGATGACATCCGACCCGGACAGCTCACCGCCGATCGCGCCGCGAGCCGTGGCCAGGAACGCCACCCGGGCGGCGCCGGCGAGCCCCAACGCCGAGGCGAGCAGATCGACGGTGGTGCGCTGCGGTCGAACCGAGCGGCCACGCTCCAGGTCCCGCACGGTCCGCACGCCGACTTCGGCACGGGACGCCAGCTCCGCCTGCGTCAGGCCGGCAGAGCGCCGGTGCGCACGGAGCAGCTCCGGCAGCCCGGTACGACCGTCCGGGCTCCGCGACCGTCCATGATCCGGAGTCATGGGCACGAAGAGTACGGTTCGCCTCCGACCATCGGCAGTCGAACGTCGTCCTGCCGACGTCCGCTCGCCGATATCCGACAGCCGAACGGTTGATCGACAATGGCCGCTCCAGTACTGCCGCGGACCCGTGTGCTCCGGTGGGGTCAGAGACCCAGATCGCGGGCGATGATCATGCGCTGCACCTCGCTGGTGCCCTCACCGATTTCAAGGATCTTGGAGTCCCGCCAGAACCGGGCGACCGGGTACTCGTTCATGAAGCCGTAGCCGCCGTGGATCTGGGTGGCCTCGCGGGCGTTGTCCACCGCGATCGTGCTCGCGTGCAGCTTCGCGATGGCGGCCTGCCGTTTGAACGGCTCGCCGGCCAGCATCCGGGCGGCGGCGTCGTAGTAGGCCAGCCGGGCGGTGTGCGCCTTCAGCTCCATGTCCGCGATCTTGAACTGGACGGCCTGGTTGTCGCCGATCGGTCGACCGAAGGCGTGCCGCTCCTTGGCGTACCTGATGGACTCGTCGACACAGCCCTGGGCGAGGCCGACGGCCAGCGCGGCGATGGCGATCCGGCCCTCGTCGAGGATCCGTAGGAACTGGGCGAACCCTCGGCCGCGCGTACCGAGCAGGTTGGCCGCCGGCACCCGACAGTCGTCGAAGGTCAGCTCGTGGGTGTCCGAGGCTGTCCACCCGACCTTGGAGTAGCCGGGGGCCACCGTGAAGCCGGGCGTACCGGTCGGCACGATGATCGTCGACAGCTCCTTGGAGCCGTCCGGGTTGGTGCCGGTCACCGCGGTGACGGTCACCATGGCCGTGATGTCGGTGCCCGAGTTGGTGATGAACGCCTTCGAACCGTTGATCACCCACTCGTCGCCGTCCAGCACGGCACGCGTCTGGGTGCCGCCGGCGTCGGAGCCGGTGCCCGGCTCGGTGAGCCCGAACCCGGCAAGCGCCTCGCCGCTGAGCAGCCGGGGCAGCCAGGTCGCCTTCTGCTCCTCGGTGCCGAAGCGGTAGATCGGCATCGCGCCCAACGACACGGCCGCCTCCAGCGTGATGGCCACGCTGGAGTCGACCCGGGCCAACTCCTCCAAAGCCAGACACAGGGCGAAGTAGTCGCCGCCCATCCCGCCGTGCTCCTCGCCGAAGGGCAGGCCGAACAGGCCCATCTTGCCCATCTGCCGGATCACCTCGTACGGGAAGGTGTGTCGCTCGTAGTGCTCGGCGATGACCGGGGCGACCACCTCGCGGGCGAAGTCCCGCACGCTCTCCCGCAGCGCCGCTTGTTCGTCGGTGAGCCGGAAGTCCATCTCATCCTCCTGGTGGGGACGGTCCGCCGGGGCGCTCGTGACGCCGGGACGGGTGGCTGTGCGGGTCAGACCGGGGTGACGCCGTGCCGGCGTCGGGAGAAGTGCCGGTCCTTCGTACGCGCCGCCGCGAACCGGCGGACCAGCTCCGTACGCAGGTCGTGGGGCTCGACGATGGCGTCCACCACCAGCTCGCTGGCGAGCCGGACGACGTCGATGTCCTGCTCGTACTCGGCCCGCTTGGCGGCCACGAAGGCGGCCCGCTCGTCCGCGTCCTCGATCGCCGCGATCTTGTTGGCGTAGACGGCGTTCACGGCGGCCTCGGCCCCCATGACCGCGATCTTCGCGGTGGGCAGCGCGATCGTCGCGTCGGGTTCGAAGCCGGGGCCGGCCATCGCGTACAGGCCCGCGCCGTACGCCTTGCGGACGACCACGCAGATCTTCGGCACGGTCGCCTCGGAGATCGCGGTGATCATCTTGGCGCCGTGCCGGATGATGCCCTGCTTCTCGACGGCGCTGCCCACCATGAAGCCGGGGACGTCGCTGAGGAAGAGCAGTGGCACGTTGAACGCGTCGCAGAGCTGCACGAACCGGGTGGCCTTGTCGGCCGAGTCGACGAAGAGCACGCCGCCCTTGAACATCGAGTTGTTGCCGATAACGCCGACGACCTGGCCGTCGAGACGACCGAAGCCGATCGTCAACTCCTTGGCCCACAGCGCCTGGATCTCAAAGAAGGAACCCTCGTCGAGCAGGCCCTTGACGTACCGTCGCATGTCGAACGCCTGCCGCTCGCTGGCCGGCACCAGCGCGGCCAGGTCGACCTTCGCGGACGCGGCGACCGCCGGCGCGGTCGGCGGCGCCTGGGTCCAGTTCGCCGGCAGGTACGACAGGTAGGTCTTCACCACGTCGAGCGCGTCGGCCTCGGTCTTGCAGAGGAAGTGACCGACACCGGATTCGGCGGTGTGCACCTTGGCCCCGCCCATCGCCTCCAGGGTGGTCTTCTCCCCGGTGACCATCTCGACCATCCGGTCGGAGCCGAGATACATGCTGGCGTTGCCGTCGACCAGCGCGACCACGTCGCAGAACGCCGGGATGTACGCCCCTCCGGCGGCGCTCGGGCCGAACAGCGCGCAGACCTGCGGGATCGAGCCCGAGGCGCGGACCTGGTTCCAGAAGATCTTGCCGGCGCCACGGCGACCGGGGAAGAGGTCGACCTGGTCGGTGATCCGCGCGCCGGCCGAGTCGACCAGGTAGACCATCGGCACGCCGGCGCCGTAGGCCCGCTCGATGATCCGGATGATCTTCTCGACGGTACGGGCGCCCCAACTGCCGGCCTTGACGGTGGAGTCGTTGGCCATCAGGCAGACCTGCCGGCCGTCGATCGTGGCGGTGCCGGTGACCACGCCGTCGGCGGGCAGGCCTTCGGCGAGCGCGTTGGCGTAGAGGCCGTCCTCGACGAAGGAACCCTCGTCGACCAGCAGCGCGACACGTTCGCGCGCGAAGAGCTTGCCCTTGGCCTCGTTGGCCGCGTGGTACTTGTCCGCGCCGCCGGACCGGGCCCGCTTGCGCAGTTGCTCCAGCGCCTCACCGTCGAGCGTCACGCCGACTCCCTCGCCCGTGTTGACCTGAACGATCGTTAGGCTATCGCATTCGCGCACCCTCCGGCGACCCACGATCGACGGACGCTCCTTTGAGCGAAACATTGAAATCTATTAATCTCTGTGGATAGGCTCCTGACACCCCCTCTTGGATAGGAGTCAGCGATGACCTCACGACTCAGTCGGCTCGCCGTCGCGTTGGTCGCGACGGCAGGTGCCACGCTCGGCGTCACGGTCGCCAACCCCGCGCCCGCGTCCGCCGCGATGACCATCTGCTACAACACCAGCCAGGCAGGCGCCTACGCCGGCACCGCCAACCAGTCCGCCTCGATCTGGAACAACGCCACCAGCAACCTGACGCTCTCCGCGAACTGCGGCTCGAACCTGCGGATCTACCAGATCACCGGCGGCGGCTCGTACGCCGTGCGGACCAGCCTCGGCAACGGCCGGGTCTACATCGACACGCAGCAGGCGGCGCAGTACAGCCCGCTTCGGATCATGACCCACGAGATCGGGCACATCCTCGGTCTGCCGGACAACTACAACGGCAACTGCGCGATCCTGATGTCCGGCGGCAGCGCCGGCACCAGCTGCACCAACCCGTACCCGAGCACCGCCGAGGCGAACCGGGTGAGCAGCCTCTTCGCCGGCACGTTCAGCGCGACCGACCGCAGCGCGGACATCTTCCGTGACAGCTGGCCGGCGGCGCTCACCACGGTGGGCTGACCGAACCCGCGCACCACGAAGGGGCCGGCGTGTTCCGCCGGCCCCTTCGTCGCGTCCTCAGCTCGGCATCGGCGTCAGCCGGGTACGCGGGCCCGCCCGCAGCACGCCCGAGGGCAGCTTCTTGCCGAGCAGCTCCTCGGCCAGCTCGGCCACCTCGATCAGGGCGTCCAGGTCGATGCCGGTGTCGATGCCCATGTCGTGCAGCATGTGCACCGCCTCCTCGGTGGCCAGGTTGCCGCTGGCGCCCGGCGCGTACGGGCAGCCGCCCAGGCCACCGACGCTCGCGTCGAACTCGGTCACCCCCAGCTCCAGTGCGGTCAGCAGGTTGGCCAGCGCCGTACCCCGGGTGTTGTGGAAGTGCAGCAGCACCGGCACGTGGGCGTTGCGGTCGCGTACCGCGGTCAGCAGCTCACGGACCCGACGCGGAGTGGCCATGCCGGTCGTGTCGCCGAACGCCACCCGGTCCGCGCCGTCGCGGACCACGCGGTCGACGATGCCGGCGACCCGCCCCGGGTCGATGTCCCCCTCGTACGGGCACCCGAAGCTGGTCGCCACGATCACCTCGACCCGCGCCCAGGCCCCGTGCAGGAGGTCGATCAGCTCGGCGATGTCGTCCAACGACTCGTCGGTCGAGCGGTTGACGTTCCGGCGGTTGTGGGTGTCGCTGGCCGACACCACGACCTCGATCTCGGTGAACCCGGCGGCCAGGGCCCGCTGCGCGCCCCGGGTGTTCGGCACCAGCGCCGAGTACCGCACGCCGTCGGTCTTCGCCGCCCGCCGCCACACCTCGTCGGCGTCAGCCATCTGCGGGATCGCCTTCGGGTGCACGAACGACACCGCCTCGATCCGGCGTACCCCGGTGGCGGAGAGCGCGTCGAGGAGCCGCACCTTGGCGTCGGCGGGAATCGGCTCCTCGTTCTGCAACCCGTCTCGCGGCCCGACCTCGCGGATGGAGACGGAATCCGGCAACTGGCTCATGGTCACCTCGCTGTGACGTCGGATGGGGGGCGGCGGTCGGTGCTGTTGGGTGCCAGTGTCGGCCCGCCGGACCGCAGGGCACCAGCCCCGCGAGCCGACGACGGCCGGCCGGGTCAGCGCATGCGGGAGACGATGCCGGTGTCGTAGGCGCCGGAGCGGAACTCCTCGTTCTCCAGCAGCTCGGCGAAGAACGGGACGTTGTTCTTCGGGCCCTCGATCTGGAACGCCGCGACCGCGTCGCGAGCGCGTTCGAGCACCTCGTCGCGGGTCGCGCCACTGACGATCAACTTGGCCAGCAGGCTGTCGTAGAACGGGGTGACCGTGTTGCCCCCGGTGTATCCGGAGTCGACCCGGACACCCTCGCCCGTCGGCTCCACCCACGTCCTGATCACACCCGGCCCCGGCAGGAAGCGCTTCGGGTCCTCCGCGTTGATCCGCATCTCGATGGCGTGCCCGCTCGGCACGAGCGCGTCCGGGTCGAAACTGGGCGCCAGCCCGGCCGCCACCCGCAGCTGCTCCTCCACCAGGTCGACGCCGTAGACGTACTCGGTCACCGGGTGCTCCACCTGCAGCCGCGTGTTCATCTCCAAGAAGAAGAACTCACCGGAAGTGGGGTCGAGCAGGCATTCCACCGTGCCCGCGTTGCGGTAACCCACGGCCTCGCCGGCTCGGACCGCCGCCGCCAGCAGGCGTGCGCGCAGTTCCGGCGAGACGGCCGGCGACGGGGACTCCTCGACCAGCTTCTGGTTGCGCCGCTGCACCGAGCACTCCCGCTCGCCGAGCGCCACCACCCGACCGTCGGCCAGGCCGAGGATCTGCACCTCGACGTGCCGCACCCGAGGAAAGTACCGCTCGATCAACACCGAACCGTCGCCGAACATCCGCTCGGCGAAGGCACGCACCTTGTCGTACTCGGTGCGGAGCGCGGCCTCGTCGGCGGCCACGCCCATGCCCATGCCGCCGCCACCGGCTGCGGCCTTGACCATCACCGGGTAGCCGATCTCGGCGGCGGCCGTCACGGCCGCGTCCAGGTCGGCGGCCGGGTCGGTGGTGCCGGGCGCGACCGGCACGCCGGCCGCCGCCATCAGGTTACGAGCATTGATCTTGTCGCCCATGGCGGTGATCGCGTCCGCGCCGGGCCCGACCCAGATCAGGCCGCTCTCCTCGACGGTACGGGCGAACTCGGCGTTCTCCGACAGGAAGCCGTAACCGGGGTGGATGGCCTGCGCGCCGGTCGACTTCGCGGCGGCGAGGATCGCCTCGACGTTGCGGTAACTCTGCGCCGGGTTGGGCGGGCCGATGAGAACGGCCTCGTCCGCCTCGACGACGAACGGCAGCTCGGCGTCCGCCTCCGAGTACACCGCGATCGCGCGGATGCCGAGCCGCTTCGCGGTCCGGATGACCCGGCGGGCGATCTCGCCCCGATTGGCGACCAGCAGTGACTCGATCATGTTTCCTCCCGGCGTCCGGATGTTGGGACGATGTCAGGGAATCATGACCGGCGCACTTCTGACGAGTCGGATCAGGCGAGCAGTGCGGCCAGGGTCGCTCCGCGCAGCAGCTCGGCACGTCGACGCCGGTCCACCTCGCCGCCGAGGAACGGGGTCGAGTTCATCAGGCCGAACGCGGCGTGCGCCAACACCCGCGCCTCACCGTCGGGCATGCCCGGGTGCAGCGCGGTCAGCACGGTCACCCACTCCTCGACGTACATCCGCTGCAGGCGGCGGATCCGACGGCGCGGCTCCTCCGGCAGGCGGTCCAGCTCGTGCAGGTGCAGCGCGATCACCGCCGGGTTGGCCAGCGCGAACTCGACGTGGAAGTCGATCAGCGACTCCAGCACGGCGCGCGGGTCGTCCGAATGCCCGGCGGCGCGCTCCCGGCCGCCGGCCAGCAGCCCCTCACTGACCGGGATCAGCGCGGCGGCCAGCATCGCCTCCTTGCCGGCGAAGTGGTGATAGAGCGCCGGACCGGTCACCCCTGCTGCCGCGCCGATGTCGTCCATCGACACGCCGTGGTAACCACGGGCGGCGAACAGACCGACCGCGATCTCCAGGATCTCGTCCTTGCGGGACCGACGTCGGCCCGTACCCGTCGCACCCCGCGCCTGCTGCTCCACCGTCACCGGGCAAGCGTAGACCGCGAGCTGGGAACGGTGGGGCGATGGTTACCGGACGGTCCAGTCGGTGCAGCGGTCAGTCGTCCGGGTCGAGGTCGTGCTCCTGTCGTAGAGCAGCCGCCTCGGCGGGCCGGTCGAGCAGGTCCAGGGCACGGGCCAGCAACCACGCCGTCTGGCGGACCGGACGCGAGCCGGCCGGCAGACCACCGAGTACGCGACGCAGCAGCGGCTCCGCCTCGGCCGGCCGGTCCAGTCGGAGCAACAGCTCACCGACGAGTGTCTCCACCTGGGCCGCCTCACCGAACGCCTCGATCGACCGCAACCGGTCGGGCACCCCGGAGAGCCGTTCCAGCGCCTCGTCGAGCCGCCCCTCACCGGTCAGCACCCGCGCGCCGGTCTCGGCCGTCATCGCCAACTCGTACGTCACCGGCGGCTCCGGCTGCCCGGCCAACGCCGCCGCCAGCCCGTCCGCCAGTTCGACGGCGTGCACCGCCTCCGGCAGGTTGTCGGACCAGAACCAGGCGTACGCCTCCCGACGGCGGGCGCGCAGCTCGTCCAGCGGAAGCTCGGCGAGCCGGTACGCGGTGGCGGCGGCGGCGAACCGCTCGGCGGCCACGGCGTCCCGGTCGGCGTCGTACAGGATGCCGCCGGCCTCCTCCAGCACCTGGGCCCGGTTGGGCAGGTTGTCCGGGCCGTCGAGGTTGACGGACAACTGCTCCAGCAGGGCCAGCGCGGGGTCGATCTCGCCGAGCCCCGCGTAGACCCCGGCCAGCAGGTGTCGGCAGCGGTCGGCCTCCGCCTGGGCACCCAGTCGGTCCAGGCCGAGCACGGCCTCCTCGGCGACCTCGGCCGCCTCCGCGAGCCGACCCACCACCCGGTACGCGTTGGCCAGCTCCCAGCGCAGGAACGCATCCCCCTCGGCGCCATGCTCCACGCAGATCGTCACCGCCTCGACGAAGTCGTCCACCGCGTCGGCGGCACGGCCGGCGGAGAGCAGCGCCCGCGCGCGGGCGACCCGTACGGGCAGCTCCGCGTCCGCCGGCGCCATCCGCAGCGCCTCGTCGCAGGCGGCCACCGCCTCGGCCGGATCGTCGACCGTCCTCGCGCAGGTCAGGCAGGCTGCCACGACCAGCTCGCCGACGCCCAGCTCGCGGCCGATCCGACGCGCCTCCTCGGCGGCGGCGCGGGCCTCGTCGACGCGGTCGGACTGCTCCAGCAGATGCGCCCGGTGCAGCGCGACGCGAGCCCTCAGGTGCTCATCGCCGCCCGCGTCGGCAGGTATCCGATCCAGGGCCGTCAGGGCGTCCGCCCACCGTTGCCGGTGCAGCAGCGCCAACGCCAGCCGGTCGTGCCCGGCGGCACGCTGCCGGGGATCGCCGAGCCGATCCAGCGCCTCGGCCGCCTCCCGGACCAGCGCGAGCCCCTCCTCGGCGTACTCGTCGACGCGGGTCAGCAGCACACCGAGTCGCCCCGCGACAACCTGGGCATGCAGCTCCTCACCCGCCGAGCGGTACCGGTCCAACGCCGCCCGGTTCAGCTCGACCGCGCCCTCGATGTCGTCCTCGTCGCTTCGCTCGGCGGCTCGCAGCGCAAGCCGGTGCGCGACCGTACGCGACGGCAGGTCGGCGGTAACGAACCCCTCGTCGTACGCCGCCAGCGCCGCCTGGAACGTCGCCCGGTCGTGTCGGCCCCAGCTCTCCTCGGCGACGGTCAGCAGCTCGTCGGCGTCGGCGGGCAGGGGCACAGTGGACGCCTCGACCGGCGCTCGGCCAGCTCGCTCGGACACGGGCACCGCCGCGCCGGTCGGTGCGTCCCCGCTCGGACGTACCGGACGACGACGGACGCTCGCGGAGAGCGGCAGGTGCTCGCCGGGCCGTACGGCGAGCCGGCGCGCGATCCACTCCGACTGGTGGGTGGTCCCGTTGCGGACGTCGAAGCGGGCGGCCAGCTCGGTCGCCGTACCCGCCAACTCGTCGGCCAGCGTCGGCGCGGGCACCTCGGCAGCCGGCCGGCCCTCGGCGGCCCGGCGGTAGACCGTCGCCGCGCCGGCTTGGCGCAGCGCGGCGGCGGCCGTGGCCGCGAAATGCATGGCCGCGGCCGGCGACGGCGGTCGGTCCAGCCAGTCCAGGTGCCGCTCGACCAGCTCGACCGCCCGCGCCTCGTTACCGGTGAGCGTGCAGAACTCGATGTGGTCGCCGATGTCCCACAGGTCGGCAAGGCTGCCGCGCAGCTTGCGGTACGCCTCCCGGTGCGCGTCGCGCGCCGAGGAACCCCGGCCGGTACGCAGGTAGGGCAGGAGGAGCGCCGTGAGGATCGCCTGCGGTTGCTCGGTGCAGGTCAACCGGCCGGCGAGCACCGGCTCGGCCAGGGCCACCGCCTCGGCGTCCCGCCCGGTGTCGGCGAGGTAGCCCACCTGGCTCGTCGGGTCGCACCCGGCGCAGTCGGACAGGTCGTCGCGGGGCGTCGTCTGCCACAGCCGGTACCAGTGCGCGGCGGCCTCGGCGTCGCCCACGTGGTCGGCGACCCGGAACCGGTGCTTGTGGACGGTCTGCAGGCTGTGCCCACCGGCCCGGTAGCGCCGCTCCATGTCGTCGAGCACGGCGTACGTGCGGTCCAGCGGCACCTCGGGGAACTTCAGCAGACCCGAGATCATGTACTTGAAGTGCCACAGCAACTGGTGCAGGTGACGCTGGTGGTAGGGCTGCGGATCGCGGTCGAACTCGGACAGGCACCAGGAGAACGTCACGAACGACTTCGCCGGCTCGCCCCCGTAGACGTACCCCGTCGTCGCCTGCATGCGGGTGACGAATGCGAGGTGCCGGTCGTCGGCGGCGTCCACCCGGCGCAGCAGCTGCTCCAGCGCGGCGATCTGCCCCGCCCCGTACGGCATGTCGGCGATGCCACGCAGCACCCGCCACAGGTCCTCGTCGCTCATGCCTGCTCCCGTCCCGGCACGGCCCGGCCGAGCAGGCCGAGGAAGGAATTGTTCAGTAGCGCCGCGTCGGCCGCGCGGATCGGATGGTGCCCGAGCAGCAGCGCCTGCCCGTACAGCGCCTCGACGGCGAGCCCGACCAGCTCCGGGTCGCCCAGCATCGTGACCCGCCGTACCAGCGGGTTGCGGTGGTTGAGCACCAGTTGCGGGCGGTCCGGCGGAGCGGTGGCGGCGAGCGCGTCGAGCACCCCGCCCCACAGCTCGTCGGCCCGGTCGCGGCTCGCGGCGAGCTGGTCGTTGAACGCCGCCGACCGGCTCACCAGATAGAGCGCGGGCAGCGAGACCGGGTCGTACGCCCGGATGACCACCTCGCAGCCGGAACGCTCGACGGCTCGCTGCGCGGCGCTGAGGAACGGACGCAGGGCCAGTTCCACGGACGGATCGAGGGCCTCGAAACGGGTGGTGAGGTCACTCGGCTCGAGTCGTTCGATCAGCACCGAGCGGTCCACCGCCGGCAGCCGCTCGATCAGCTCGGTGTCGTACGTGTAACCGGCGTTGACCACCGCCAGATCCTGCGCGGCGGCCACCGCGGCGAGCTGGCGGAACTCGTCGAGGCTGGCCGCGTAGCGGAGCACCCCGTAGCGCTCCCGGAACTCGGCGAGGGTGAGCGTGCCGACGTTGGTGTCCATCGGCCACCACCTGTCGACCAGCCGGAGCATGTCGTCGTCGTGCAGCGCCAGCGCCTTCACGCCGAGGTGGTGCACCTGGAGGAACTCGGCCAGCCGGTGCGGGTCGTGCCGCGCCAGCCGGACCAGCCAGCCGCGTACCTGGTCGCCGAGCGCGTCTCGGGTCGCGGTCAGCAGGGTGTCCTCGTAGAGGGCCTCGCGGCTGGCCGTCGGGCGCAACTCGGTCGCGTCGACCACGCAGTGCGCGAAGAACGCCCAGTCCGGCAGCAGGCCGTCGGCGTTCTCGGTGAGCAGCATCCGCTTGAGGTAGACGCGGTGCCCGGCGCGCGCCGCCGGGTTCACCGGGGTGGGCAGGATGACGGCGACACCGGTCAGCCCGGCCTCGGGAACGCTCAGCGGCAGCACGTCGAATGGCTCCACACCGAGCGTCTCGCGGGCGTACGCGATCAACGCCGCCCGGTCGACGGGCGCTCCGGGCGTCGTCGGCCAGGGTGGCTCGCCGACGGTGGTGACCACGTCGCCGACCCGGACGGTGACCGGCAGCAGCGAGCCGAAGAGCCGCGCCAGGTCGACGACGGTGGGGGTGCTGAACCACTGGTCGGCGTCGCGTCGGGGCACCAGCGTCACCGTCGTGCCCACCTCGGCGCGGGCGGCCTCCGGCGGCGCCACGGTCACCGCGTACCGGCCGTCGGCGTACCCGGTCCACCGGACCGTGGGGTTGTCGCCGTGGCGGGTCAGCACCTGGATCTCGTCGGCCACCAGGAAGCAGGAGAGCAGGCCGATGCCGAACTGGCCGAGGAACTCGTGCCGGGAGAAGCCGAGCTCGTCGCGCTTGGAGCTGCGGCCGATGGTCGCCAGCAGCTCGTGCACCTGCGCCTCGGTCAGGCCCACGCCCGTGTCGTGCACCCGCAGGGTGCCGTCCCCGGTGACCTCCGGGGTCTCGATACGGACCAGCGCCGGCGCGTCCGGCTCGCTCGTACGTCGGGCGGTGATCGCGTCCACCCCGTTCTGGAGCAGCTCCCGGACGTAGACCCGAGGGCTGCCGTATAGGTGATGGCTGAGCAGGTCGACCACGCCACGCAGGTCGACCTGGAAAGTGTGGTCCACGCCTGTGCTCTCCCCGGTCCCGATGCCGGCGCTCACCGTACCCAAGATCACTGACGGTCCGCGTCCCCCTTTCGCCCGGCGGCTTGACCCTCGACCCGGTCGAACCGGCACGGTCGGCGGCATGACCTCCTCCGCTCTGGGCCGGAACTTCCGACTGCTCTGGTCCGCCGTCGTCGCGTCCCGCTTCGGGGATACGCTGCGGACGCCGGCGCTGGCGCTGCTGGCGGCGACGATGACCCGTGACCCCCGGGTCATCGCCGGGGTCACCGTTGTCGCACAGGTGCCGCCGCTGCTCTTCGGCCTGCTCGGCGGCGTGTACGCGGACCGCTGGGACCGCCGTCGGACGATGGCCCGCATCGACGGGCTACGCGCCGCGGTGGTGGCGGCGCTGGCCGTGGCGGTGGCCGTCGACCGGGCCGGCGTCGCGCTGCTGCTGGTGGCGGCATTCCTCCTCGCCACGCTGGGCACTTTCTTCGACTCCGCCTCGTTCGCGCTGCTCCCGGCGCTGGTGCCGGCGGCCGCGCTGCCCCGGGCGAACGGCCGCCTCCAGGCAGGTTCGGCGGTGGCAGGCGGTTTCCTCGGCGCTCCCGCAGCCGGCATCCTGTTCGCCACCGCCCCGGCTCTGCCGTTCGCCCTCGACGCCGTCACCTTCGCGGTGGCGGCACTGCTCGTACTGGCCCTCACCCCGCCGTCCGCCGTCCACAAAGCGCCGGCCACCGTGCCCGCATCGGTGTGGGGCGACATCGTGGAGGGAGTTCGCTGGCTGCGCGCGCACCAGACCATGTGGCGGGTCACGCTGCTCGCCGCAGCGAGCAACCTGGCGATCTCCGGAATCATGGCGGTGCTGGTGCTGTACGCGCTGGACGTGCTGCGGGTGCCGCAGGCCGGGTACGGGCTGTTCGCCGCGGTGGTGATACTCGGCGGGGTCGCCGGGGCGCTCGGCGCGGGCCGGCTCGCTGCCCGGCTCGGCACGGTGCCCGCGCTGGGCGCGGTTCTCGCCGCGCAGACCGTGGCGCTGACCGGGTTCGCGCTGGCTCGACACCCGGTGCCGGGCGGAATCGCCCTGGCCGTCTTCGCCGCCGGGACCGTGGTGTGGAACAGCCTGTGGGCGTCGTACGGTCAGCGGCAGGTGCCGGCGGGGCTGCTCGGCCGGGTCGGCGCGGCCCAGCGGATGGTCGGTCTGCTCACCGCCCCGATCGGCGCGGCGCTCGCCGGGCTGGTCGCCGCCACCTACGGGACGGTGCCGGTGGTGGGCGCCGCAGCCGGCGTGTTCGCGCTGGTGACGGTGGTGGCGTGGCAGATACTGCGACCGGCCGGGAAATCAGCCCAACCTTTTCCGCCCTCTCGTGCGTCTGTCGGGTGACGCGCACCGCGGGCGGCCGGAAGGGGTGCGGATGGGATCGACGGCGGACGACGGCCGCGACGGCTACCTCGCCTTCGTGGAGAGCAACCAGCACCGGCTCCTGCGCGCGGCGTTCCTGATCTGCGGCAACCGGCACCAGGCCGAGGACCTTCTCCAGGACGCCCTGCTGAAGCTGGCGCTGCGCTGGGCTTCGGTCCGTGACGGCGATCCCGCCGCGTACGTGCGGGCCATCCTCTACCGGGACGCGGTGTCCTGGTGGCGGCGTCGTCGCCGGGAGTGGCTCAGTGCCGCGCCGCCGGAGCGGGCCGCGCCGGACCGGGACGGCGCGCTGCGGCTGACCCTGCACGACGCGTTGGGGACGCTGCCGCCGCGGCAACGGGCCGTGCTGGTGCTGCGGTACTACGAGGACCTCACCGAGGTCGCCACGGCCGAGGCGCTCGGGGTGACCGTCGGCACCGTGAAGAGCCAGTGCCACCTGGCGCTGCGTCGCCTCCGGGAGGTGGCTCCCGATCTCACCGGCGACGACCGACCGGGTCGGGGCGCCAACGGTGTGGAGGTGAACCAGTGAACGAGCAGGATCTGCGCGACCTGTTCGCCGTCACCGTGCAGGACGTGCTGCCCAGCGCACCGGCGACGGCCGGCTGGGACCGGGCGCGGCGTACCCGGCGTACCCGACGGGTCGTCGGCGCGGTCGTCGTGGCCGTGGCGTTGGCCGGCGGTGCGGCGGTCGCCCTACGACCGTCCCCCGATCCACGCCTGACCCATCCGGTGGCGCCCACCGTCGTGCCCACCCACGCGACTTCCGTGCAGCGCCCACCCGCCGAGCTGACGTTCCCCCCCGACCCGCTGAGTCGGATCAGCGGCCCGCCGACCGTGGCGCTGTCCGCGCGACCGGTCCAGCGGGCGCTGGCGCTGTTCCAGCCGCTGAACGAGGAGGGTCAACCGGACGGCCCGATCCGAATCCTCGGCGACGACGGTGTGGTCCGCAGTCTCGACGTGGTGACGCCGGCACCCACCTGGGACGAGAGCGGCAACGAGGCGACAGCGGTCAAGCCGGGAGTCCTGTCGCCGGACGGCCGGTGGGCGGCGTTCGCGCAGACCAACGAGCTGATCATGGTCGACCTCACCACGGCGGGCGTACGTCGCGTCCCGCTCGACGGTTACCTGGAGCTGGTGGTGTGGGCGCACGACCGGGTGCTGGTCGGCGGCGACAACCGGGCGTACGTCGTGGAACGGGACACCGAGGCGGCCAGCACCACCGACGTGTCGGCCTGGAATCTGGTCACACCCGATCCGGAGGCCGGTCGTGGGGCGGCTCTGCTCGAGATGGTCGGCGAGCGCGGTGGCCTGAAACTGCAGAGCCGGACCGGCTTCGACGGCCCGGTCCGCTCCGAACAGCGGATCACCGGGGACGCACTGCCCCGGCCGTTCCAGGTGAACGAGTTCTACGGCCGAGGTTGGCTGCACGGGGGCAGGTTGGCCAGCGCCGGATGGATCGTCAACGACCAGATCAGCGGCGCGGAGGGGGTGGCCGTGCTGGACTCCCGCACCGGCGCGGTGACCCACCTGCTCGATCTCGGGCGGGACCGCGCCAAGGGCTGCTGTCCGGTGCTGGGCTGGGACAACAAGGGCGCGGTGCTGCTCCGCCTGGAACCGGCCGCCCTGGCCCGTTGGGACCCGGAGACCGGCGCGATCACCGGAATCATCGCCGACCTGCGCGGCGTGCTGGCGCTGGCCGGCTGAGGGGCGGCGTGCTGGCGCTGGCCGGCTGAGACTCGTCGAGTGCTCAGCCGGCCGGGCGCACCCCTCAGGCGGCGATACCGCCGGGCTGGTCGCCCTTGACGACGGGCGCCCGGACCAGGTTGCCCCACTCCGTCCACGAGCCGTCGTAGTTGCGCACCTGCGGGTAGCCCAGCAGGTGCCGCAGCACGAACCAGGTGTGGCTGGACCGCTCACCGATCCGGCAGTACGCGATCACGTCGTCGTCCGGGCTGAGCCCGAGCTGGTCGGCGTAGATCGCCTTCAGCTCGTCGGCGGACTTGAACGTCCCGTCCTCGTTCGCGGCGGACTTCCACGGCTTGCTGACCGCGCCCGGGATGTGCCCGCCGCGCAGCGCGCCCTCCTGCGGGTAGTCCGGCATGTGCAGCATCTCGCCGGTGTACTCGCCCGGGGACCGCACGTCGACCAGCGGCCGGCCCACGGCGATGTGCGCCATCACCTGCTCGCGGAACGCCCGCAGCGGCGCGTCGTCCCGCAGCGGCACCGGGTAGTCCGCGCGTGGTCGGGCGGGCTTGTCGCGGGTCAGCTCGCGCCCCTCGGCGATCCACTTCTGCCGGCCGCCGTCGAGCAGCCGCACGTCGGCGTGGCCGAAGAGCGAGAAGACCCAGAGGGCGTACGCGGCCCACCAGTTGAAGTTGTCGCCGTAGAAGACCACTGTGTCGCCCCGGCCGATGCCCTTCGCGGCGCACATCTCGGCGAAGGCCGTCGCGTCGAGGTAGTCCCGGGTCACCTGGTCGTTCAGGTCGAGGTGCCAGTCGACCTTCACGGCGCCGGGGATGTGACCGGATTCGTAGAGCAGGACGTCCTCGTCGGACTCGACCACGACGAGGCCCTCGTCGCCCAGGTGCTCGGCCAACCAGTCGGTGGTGACCAGTCGCTGCGGGTCGGCGTACGCCTGGAGGCGGGGATCAGGATCGTTCGGCACAGACATGATCCCCAAGGTACGCCGCGGCACCGCCGGACGGCCCGCCATCGGGGATCGGGGGGTCACGGATGTGGCGCGGAACGCTGCCGGCCCGTCACCCGGGGACGGATGACGGGCCGGCAGACGTCGGTCTAGCTGCTTGCGGGCCCCTCGGCCACCGTGAAGTACCAGGTGGCCGGGTCCAACTCGGTGCCGTCCGCTCTGATGCCGACGACCTCGAGCATCGAGAAGCCGGCCTCCGTCGGCGTCCAGGTCACCGATGCGCTCCCGTCGGCGTCAGCCTGCACCGTGCGGGGCTCCTCGTTGAAGAACGAGTAGCGGTAGCTGACGGTGCCGGGTACGACCGGCGTGAAGGTGAACACGCCGGGCACACCCGGCCCACCGCCTTCGCCCCACTCCTCGTAGACGGTCGCGGAGATCCTCGGCGCGGTGCCGGTGGCGAAGAAGCTGTAGTTGGTGACCGGCGACTCGTTACCGACGGCGTCGACGCTCCACACGTCGAGGGAGTTCGGGCCTCTACGGGGGGTGAGGGTCACCGTGGCCGAACCCCCGGGATGGTTGGCGGTCACCACGCCTGAAGCACCACTGTTGAGCTGGTAGCGGAACCCGACGACGTCCACCGCGCCTGCGGCGTCGAAGGTGAATTCGCCCGGTAGCGCCGGCGGCTGCGGCCCGTCGACCGGGAAGTCGGTGGAGGCGACCGTCGGAGCCGTGGCCGGGCCCTCGTGGTCGGTACGGAAGTAGCAGACCGGACTCCAGTCACTGGTGGCCCGGTCGTCCGCCGCCTGCACCTGCCAGGCGTAGACGCGGTCGTGCTCGAGCGGGGTGTCGTGAGCCCAGAACCGGCCCAGCGCCCGCTGACCGTCGCGGACGTAGTCGGCCCGTACGATCCGCGCCTCCGGCTCGTCGACCGGCCAGAGTGCGAACGTCGCGGTGAGCTGGTCCGTCCCACCGGTGACGTTGAGATCCTTGTCGTGCACGACCGCCGAAAGAATCAGGTCGCGCCGTGGTACCACCTGGTACGGCTCGGCGACGGTGCAACTCGTGCCACTCAGGGTCTGTAGATCGGTCGGCACCCCGGGCGGGAAGTTGTGGTCGATGGAGAGACCGACCTGGCTGGCGTACTTCCGGGCCAGCGTCGGGTCCTTCTCGACCGCCGCCGGGAGCCGGAGCGACAGGGTCAGCGTGCTCTTGCCCTCGGCAAGCGCCTGGCGAAGACCTTCCGTCGCGTCGAAACCGACGTAGGACCACGGGCAGCCCAGCTCGGCAGGCAACGTGGTGGTGTCGATCCGCGCGAGGTCGACCGGTGGCTTCGTCCAACTGGACTGGGCGGTGTACGGCGCGGTGCGCCACAACTCCACCTCAGGACGCTTGGTGCAGTCGCCCGCTCTGGTCTCCTTGGCATCGAACGTGGCGAGTTGGATGTCCGCACCCCTATAGCGGGTGATGTCGAAGGTGAAGTACGCCCGCGAGGTGTGCGCACGCCCCTTCTTGTCGACCCAGGTGCCGATCGGCACGTCGCCTGCCTGATCGATGTTGATCGTCTTCGGCTGTACGGAGTCCGTCCAGGCCCAGGAGTTGTTCTTCTCGTAGCGCACGTCGTAGGCGGCAGCCGGCGTGGCGGTCGAGACGACGACCATTCCGACGGCGGCCAGTGTGGACAGTGCGGCGGCGAGCACGGGTCGCCTGGTTGATCTGGACGACGTCCTGACAGGCATGAGGGTCATCCCTCATCCACCCTTCCCCGATGGTCCCCATGCGTGATTGATGGGGGTAGCGGATCGTATCCAGCCGGAGCGCTGTCGGGTGACCCGCCAGAGGGCCGGGGGTGGATGGCAGTCGGCACGATCCGGTGAGGGACGCGCTCAGGCGCGTCGGTGCGCGATCCTGCCGGCGACCACTGTCGCGAGGCAGGTGCCGTCGGCGTCGTGCACCGACAGATCCGCCCGGCCACCGGCAAGAAGGGTCGGCGTCACAGCTTGGGCCAGCACCTGAAGGTCGCTCCGCCCGACGGCGGCCCGCAGCGCCGGCTCGGCCAGATGCTCGACGAGCACCGCCGTGACCCCGCGTCGCAGCAGCCGCGTGCACCCGCTCACGCGGGGTGGGCGCCGCCGGCAGCGGGCCGTCGTGCAGCAGGCCGGGCCCGAGCGTGCCGGGCCAACGACGGACCCGCACCTCCGCGTACGCCTCGGTCAGCTCGGCGAACGGGCCGACCTCCTCGACGCGGTCGCCGTCCACCAGCACGCCGTGGTCCGGAACCGGCTCGCCGTCCTGTTCGCGGCGCAGCAGTGGCGCGGTGTGCAGGGTGCGCACGGTTCAGTCGACGATCGGCCCGAGCAGCGGGCGCTTCGCGGTCACCGTGTCGCCGGACGATCGGCCGGTGAGCCGCCGCTTGATCCACGGAGCCAGGTACTGCCCGGCCCAGCGCAAATCGGCCGCGCGGGCGGCGAGCCACGGCGACGGCGCCGGGTGCGGCGGGACCATCAGCCACTCCTCGTCGCAGCCCACGCCGAGCGCGTTCAGCACCTGCGCGGCGACGCGCCGGTGCCCGGCCGGGGAGAGGTGCAGCCGGTCGGTGCTCCACAGCATCGGGTGGAGGAACGTGTCGTCGGCGTACAGGTCGACCAGGATCGCGCCGTGCCGCGCGGCGGTCTCCCCGACCGCGTGGTTGAGCAGTTCCACCCGGGGCGCGACGAGACGCTGACCGGGCAGCCGCGCCATCACGTCCGCGAATCGGAAGAGCAGCACGTCCGCGCCACCCGAACGGAGCTGCCGGACGACATCGTCGAAGCGGGAGACCAGCGCCTGCGGGTCGAAGCTCCGACGAAGGACGTCGTTACCACCGGCCGCGAAGCTGATCAGGTCCGGCTTCATCGCCACCGCGGAGGGCACCTGCTCGGCGACCACACTGGGGAAGAGCCGGCCCCGGATGGCCAGGTTCGCGTACCGGAAGTCAGGGCCCGCCTCGACGGCGAGTCGGGTCGCCACCAGGTCCGCCCAACCTCGGAAGGTGCCATCCGGGTACGCATCGTCCATACCCTCGGTGAAGCTGTCCCCGACCGCGACAAAACTGCGCCAGCGCACCCGCGCCCCCCTCACGCCACCGTTGCCTGCGGCGACCAGTCTTTCACCGGAGGCGCATCGGCCGGTGCCCCGATCGGTCGACGTGGCGGAGGTCATGCGCGCGCCTCGATCGAGGGCCTTGATCGAGGGCCTTGATCGAGGGCCTTGATCAACACGAGTTCACCGATATCGCGGTATCCGAGTCGGGTTGACACCGCAACTTCGGTGAACTCGTGTCGATCACCCGCAACGTCGGGTCGCTGTGGCCAAGCAGATCATCCGGCGGCACTGGATCCTGGGGTCCTGCGAGCGGTGTCAGGGCCGGGTTGGAACGTGCGGAGCGCTGACATGGGCCCGGGAGCGCATGACGGCGTACCGCCACACCGGCAATCGGACGACCGACTTAGCCCTCACGGACCAGTCGCGAATCCGGCTGATGGCGGAGTGCCATGGTTCGCCACCAGGCCCCACAATGGAGAGCCGGTCACCGGGCCGTGCAGCGGGGAGGGCCTAGTTGAGTCAGGCAAGCGAGCCGAGCCCCGCCGGGCCGGCCCCGGAGTTGGGCACACCGTCGCGCAGCACACGGACCCGTCAGATCCGGCTCGTGGGGCTCGTCGTCGCACTGGCCGTCCTGGCGGCGGCACTGGTCCCGATCATCCTCGCCGCGGGTCCGCCGACGCGGGACGAGTTGCTGGAGGACGCCGGCCTCAAGGGCAAGCAGCAGCTCGTCATCGGGGTGAAGGACGACCAGCCGGGCATCTCGCAGCGCCTTCCGAACAACGTCTGGAAGGGCTTCGACGTCGACATCGCGTACATGATCGCGAGCGATCTCGGGTTCGACCACTCCCAGGTGCGTTTCGTGCCGATCGAGAGCGAGGACCGGGCCCGTCGACAGGCCCAGGACAACGACGGGTTCGTCATCGTCGACCTGGTCATCGCCTCGTACAGCATCAACGACAAGCGCCGGGAGGAGGGCGCTGTCTTCTCGGCCGCGTACCTGAACACCGAGCAGTCGGTGCTGACGTTGAAGGACTTCAAGGGGCAGGTGAGCAGCCTGGAGGATCTGCGGGGACTGACGGTCTGCTCGCTGACCACCTCGACGTCCATCCAGCGCCTCGCCGAGGCCGGCGCCACGCCGGTCGGCCGGAACAGGATCAGCGAGTGCGTCCAGGAGCTGTACGACGGCAAGGTGCAGGCCGTCACCACCGACGCGGCGATCCTCGCCGGGTTCGTCACCGGTGACCAGCCGGGCGCCGACGGTCAGCACTTCCCGGTGTTCCTCAAGAACGTCAAACCGTTGCAGCACTGGGACATCGGCTCGTCTCCGCAGGAGCGGTGGGGTGTCAACACCGGTCCCAACCAGGCCCTGCTCGACCTGGTCGACCTCGCGCTCTACGAATCGGCCAAGGACGAGGAGAACTCGGCCTGGGAGAACGCGTTCAACGCCAACCTCCGTTGGCAGCAGGGCTACAACCTCCCGCAGCCGGTCGCGGAGCAGCAGCAGCCCGAGCCGAGAAAGGTAGAGGTGCGACAGTGGCCGTGGGAGAGGATCGCGCTACCACCGCCGGCGCACCCCGGATCGTCACCGGTGCGTTCGGGGCCGTTCGCCCGCGCCGGATGGCGGGGGCGCGGCAGGCGCAACAGTGGCTGCTGACCCTCCTACCCGCCTTCCCCGTCCTCCTGCTGGTGCTGCGGCTGTGGCAGCTCAGCCGGCAGGACATGTCCACGATGCTGCTGCTCGTCCAGTACGTCAGCCCGCTCGGCCTGCTCAGTGCCCTGTTGATCGCACTGGTGTGGGCGTTCCCCGTCGTCGTGCTCACCTTCGGCGTCCTCGGTCGGCTGCTCCGGCTCAGCGCTCCTGACCGCTTCGACCCGGAACGCTCACTGCTGGCCTCCGGGACGGCGCGTACCCCCGGGTGGGTGATCACCGCGGCGGTCGCGCTGGGGGCGCTCACCTGGCAGCTCCGCTTCCTGCCGTCGCTGCTGATGCTCGGCCTCTGGCTGCTGGCGCTGCGCACCCGCTACCTGCACCCGGATCAGCCGACCCGCGTCCTGCTGGTCAGCGTGGCCCTGCCGCTGGCGGCGGCGGTCCTGGCGTACAGCGTGCTCGGACCCGCGATCTGGACGGCGTACCGGGACGGCGAGCTGGCCACCGCAGCCCTGCTGGCGGTGCCGCCCGCCGCCACCCTGCTGCTCACCGGCCCGGTCCCCGACTGGATCGCTCCGACGCTGACCCACGGCCTGGCGTTCACGGTCGCCGTCGTACTCCCGGTGGTGATGGGCGCGGTCTTCCTCCGGGTGCCCCTGCTACCCCTCGCCGCGGTCGAGGTGCTCCCGAAGCAATCGGCCGCGACGGCCCCGGAAGTCCCGGCGTCGACAGCCCCGGGCGGCTCGGCCTCGCGGCCATCGAAAAGCACGACCTCAGCGGCCCCGGGCGCCCCCGGGAACGGCGGCACGGCAACCCCGGACGGCCCCCCGTCCGCCGCCGACGGCCGGCAGGTGGTGCTCGGCGCGCTCATCACGGTCACCGACACGTCGACGATCGTGCTGGACCGGACCGCCACCGTGCGGTTCCTGCCGAACGGCTGGGTCGAGTCGCAGGTCCTCTGCCCACAGCCGGCGGCGGTGCCGTACAGCCTGGTGTCGGTGCGCGGCTGGCCGGTGGAGGAGACCGCCCTGGACTGGATGATGCCCCGCCGGCCAGTCGCCGACCCGGACGTCCGCTGCGAGGGCCGGCTTCCCGGCACTCCGTGACGCCCGCCCGAATTGGATCGCCACAACCCGGATCGCGGTCCTAGGCTGCGCGGATGCTGCTACGCATGTCGACCCTGTTGCTGCGGACCCTGCGCGAGGATCCGGCCGACGCGGAGGTGCCGAGCCATCGGCTGCTGCTGCGCGCCGGTTACATCCGTCGCGCCGCGCCGGGCGGCTACACGTGGCTGCCGCTGGGCAAGCTGGTGCTGGACCGGATCACCGAGGTGGTGCGCGCCGAGCTGAACGCGATCGGCGACCAGGAGGTGCACTTCCCGGCGCTGCTGCCCGCCGAGCCTTACCGCACCAGCGGCCGGTGGACCGAGTACGGCGACCTCCTCTTCACCCTCGCCGACCGGCGCGGCGCCGAGCACCTGTTGGCGCCCACCCACGAGGAGATGGCGGCGCTGCTGGTCAAGGACGTGTTCACCTCGTACCGGGATTTCCCGGTGACGCTCTACCAGGTGCAGACGAAGTTCCGCGACGAGGCGCGACCCCGGGCCGGTGTGCTGCGGGGCCGGGAGTTCCTGATGAAGGACGCGTACTCCTTCGACCTGGACGAGGCGGGCCTGCGGGACGCGTACGCCCGGCACCGGGCGGCGTACCAGCGGATCTTCGACCGGCTGGGCCTGGAGCACACGGTGGTGCACGCGATGTCCGGCGCGATGGGCGGCTCGGCGTCGGAGGAGTTCCTGGCCACGACGCCGGTCGGCGAGGACACGTTCGTCGGCTGCACCGCCTGTGCCTACGCGGCGAACACCGAGGCCGTCCTCACCCGAGCGCCCGCCGCAGGCGACCCCGCCGCCCAGCCCGCGGCGCAGGTGTACGACACCCCCGAGACCCCGACGATCGCCAGCCTGGTCGAGCTGGCGAACAGCCGCCGACTCGGTAACCGCGACGGCTGGACCGCCGCCGACACCCTGAAGAACGTCGTCCTGACCGTCCGTCAGCCCGGGGCGGACCGCGCCGAACCTCTGGTGGTCGGGCTGCCCGGCGACCGGGAGGTCGACCTGAAGCGGCTCGCGGCCGCGCTGGAGCCCGCCCAGGTGGCGGTCTTCGACGAGTGGGCCGAGCATCCGGAGCTGGTACGCGGCTACATCGGCCCGCAGGTACTCGCCAAGCTGGGCATCCGCTACCTGGTCGATCCCCGGGTGGTGACCGGCTCCGCATGGCTGACCGGGGCGAACGAGCCGGGTCGGCACGCCACCGACGTGGTCTGCGGGCGGGACTTCACGCCCGACGGCACGATCGAGGCCGCCGAGGTGCGCGCCGGTGACCCCTGTCCCGACTGCGCCGACGGCGAGCTGACCATCCGGCGGGGCATCGAGATCGGGCACATCTTCCAGCTCGGCCGCCGGTACACCGACGCGTTCGCCGTCGACGTGCTCGGGCCGGCCGGCAAGCCGGTCCGACCCACCATGGGTTGCTACGGCATCGGGATCTCCCGGGCCGTCGCGGCCATCGCCGAACAGCACCACGACGAGCGGGGACTCCGCTGGCCGGCGGCGGTCGCGCCGTGTGACGTACACCTGGTGGTGGCGGGCAAGGGCCCGCAGCTAGACGCGGCGCTGGACCTCGGCGGGCGGCTGGCCGCCGCCGGCCTGCGCGTGCTGGTCGACGACCGGACGCACGTCTCGGCCGGTGTGAAGTTCACCGACGCCGAGCTGATCGGCATCCCGCGCGCCGTCGTGGTCGGCCGCCGACTTGCCGACGGGTACGTCGAGCTGCGCGAGCGGGCCGGCGACGGGCGGGTGGAACTTCCGGTGGACGGTGTGGTGGAACGGATCGTCGACGAGGTCGGCCGAGAGCGTGCGAACCTGGTGTAGCCACCGCGTCACGGGGTAGTGCAGTCGGATCGGGTGATACGTCTTCGGAGGATCTCATGACCGGTTACCGGGTCAGCGACGTGATGACCAAGCAGGTCGTGTACCTGTCGGCGGAGACCACCCTGGACGAGGCGGCCAGGGTGATGAAGGAGGCGGACATCGGCGACGTGGTGGTCACCGATGGCGCCACCCTCGCCGGCATGCTCACCGACCGGGACATCGTGGTGCGGGCCGTCGCCGAGAACGCCTCACCGGCGGCCACCACCATCGGCTCGATCGTCACCCGCGAGGTGGTCATGATCGAGCAGCACTGCACGGCCGGCGAGGCCGCGGCGCTGATGCGGGAGCGCGGCATCCGACGGGTGCTGGTCTGCGACACCGACCGCAAGCTGGTGGGGATCGTCTCCCTCGGTGACCTGGCCATGCAGCTCGACCCGACAAGCGCGTTGAGCGAGATCAGCGAACAGTCGCCGACCACGTGAGCCGTCGGCGCCGGCGGTAACCTCGAACCCATGGCTGACATGCCGGCCCGACTGGCCGAGATCGTCGACGAGTTCGCCGCCGCGCCGCGCGACCTGGTGCTGGAGATGCTGCTGGAGTACGCGGACGTGATCCCGCCGCTGCCCGCCGACGCCGCCGGGCACGAGGGCATGGAGCAGGTGCCCGAGTGCCAGACGGCGTTCTTCCTGCGCGCCACGGTGACGCCGGACGGGGTGGTCGAGACGCTCTTCGACTGCCCGCCGGAGGCGCCCACCACCCGGGCGTTCGCCGGGATCCTCGCCGAGGGGCTGGCCGGCGCGAGCGCCGAGGAGGTGCTGGCCGTCCCGGACGATCTCTACCAGCGGATGGGCCTGGCGCAGGCGATCAGCCCACTGCGGGTGCGGGGCGGCACCGCCATCCTGGGACGGCTCAAGCGGCAGATCCGGGAACAACTCGCCTGACCGGGCAGTTGCCACCGATCATGGAGATCGACATCTACGCGGACGTCGTCTGCCCGTGGTGCTACCTGGGCAAGCGTCGCCTGGACGAGGCAATCGCCCGTTACGACGGCGAGGTGACCGTCCGCTACCGGCCGTTCCAGCTCGACCCGTCGCCGGTGCCCGAGCCGCTTCCGGTCGTCGACGCGCTGGCCGACAAGTTCGGTGGTCCCGAGCGGGCGCGACAGATGGTCGCACGGGTGGTCCAGGTGGCGGCGGGTGACGGGCTCCGGCTGGACTACAACCACGCGGTGGCCGCAAACACCTTCGACGCGCACCGGCTGATCGCCTACGCCGCCGAGCGCGACCGGGCGGCCGAGATGGTGGAGGCCCTGTACCAGGCGCACTTCACGAAGGGCCTCGACGTCGGCTCCCGAGAGGCGCTGGCCACGATCGCCGGCTCGATCGGCCTCGACGCCACCGACGCCCGCCGGTTCCTCGACTCCGACGAGCGGACCGCCGAACTCGCCGCCGAGTTGGCCGCCGCCCACGACCTGGGCATCACGAGCGTGCCGATGTTCGTGCTGGCCGGCAAGTATGCGGTCAGTGGCGCCCAGGAGACATCCACGCTCCTCGCCGCGCTGGCCGAGGTCGAGCAGCGGGAGGCTGCCGCTCGCTAGCCATATCGACGTGCGTGATGTTTCACGTGCAACGGTATCGATGCCGGTGCCTGGTCAGGCCGGCCTGGCCAGGCCCTCCACGACCTGAGCGCCGGGCAGTGCGCCCAACGCCGGCCCCGGCAGGGCGATCTTGCTGTGTCGTACGCCGGACCCGATGATCACGTGCGGGGTGGCGATCACCCGGGAGTCCACCAGGATCGGCCACTGGGCCGGCAGTCCGATCGGGGTGATCCCGCCGTACTCCATGCCGGTCAACTCGACGGCGTCGGCCATCGGGGCGAAGCTCGCCTTGCGGACGTCCAGCGCCCTGCGGGCCACCCCGTTCACGTCGGCCCGGGTGGTCGCCAGCACGATGCAGGCCGCGTAACGGACCACACCGTCGCGCTTGCCGGCCACCACGACACAGTTGGCCGACACGTCCAGCCCCACCTCGTACGCCTCACAGAAGGCCGCCGTGTCGGCGAGGTCGGCGTCGATCGGTGCGACCAGCACGTCATCGACGTCCACCGGCGCGTCGGCCGGCCACTGGGCGATGGCCTCCGCCACCGGCGCGGCGAGCAGATCGAGGCGGGCACGGGCCGGTTCGGTCTTCAGCGTTCCCATCACGGGTGCGATCCTCGCATCCGTGCCGCCGGCCCGCCCGCCGACTCCCGTGGCGTCCCGCGACACCACCTCCGCGTCGCGGTTCAACTGCCCGCGAGGAACGCGTTGTCGTGCATGAACGAACGGTCGCGGGCGGCCGCCAGCTCCTCTTCGCGGCGGGCCCGGGCTCGCTGAAGCTCTAGGTCCTCCAGCGCGTGCCGGACGCCCAGCCGGATCACGCCGTAGAGGAAGACGAAACCGAAGACGTAGAGGATCACCGTGGTAACGACAACGAACATGACGTCACCGTAAGACGAACGTGAACCGGCGTCCCTCTCATCTCCGCGCGGTTCCCCCGTACGTGTCCCGAAGGTGGTCTCCCCAGGTGCGAACGCCGCGAGGCAGCGCCTCGGTGAGCAGTCCACCGGCGCGCAGTTCCCGGCCGAGCCGACCGGGAATCCGGATCGGCAGCAGTGGCCGACGCGACCCCCGCGCCTCTCGCCACGTGCGGACCGCCTCGTCGAAGCGGAGCACCTGCGGCCCGCCGAACTCCTCGATGCCCCCGAGCGGACCGGCGGCCAGCCGCGCCGCGAGCCGGGCCGCCACCTCGTCCAGATCGACCGGTTGGGCGAGGACCGCGCGGTCACCAAGCACCGGGCCCAGCCGCGCGCTGGAAGCCAGCAGGTCGTCGAGGAACTCGGGGAACTGGGTGGCGCGCAGCACCGACCACGGCACCGGACCGGCGGCGACCACCTGCTCGGCGGCGAGCTTGTGCCGGTAGTACGCGAACGGCACCCGGTCCACCCCGACGATGGAGACGTAGACCAGGTGCCGCACACCTGCCGCGCCGGCGGCCACCACCAGCCGCCGTGTGCCCAGTACATCCACCTGGTGCGTACGCCCCCGGGGCGAGGACGCCAGGTGCAGCACCGCGTCCACGCCGGTCACCGCCTCGACCAGCCCGTCCCCGGAGGCCAGGTCGACCACCACCCAGTCGACGCCCGAGCCGGTACGGGGCCGGCGACTCGTGGCCCGGACAGCCAGCCCGTCGTCGCGCAGTCGCGACAGCACGGCGCTTCCCAGGCGACCACCCGCCCCGGTGACCAGAACCCTCATCGTCCCCCTCCTCCTGCGCGGCCCGTCGTGCTGATGACGGCGTGCCGGCGGCACACGTGACGGCTGCGTCAACCCGAGCGGATCAGGTCCAGCACGGTCAGCAGAGCGAAGAACGCGATCACGATCTCGTTGACGATCCAGGCGTGCCCTTCCGCCCACTCCCGCATCCGCGCGAGCGTCCGCGCGGCCTTCTGCCCGAGCAGCACCAACGCCAGCAGTGGCACGGCGAGCAGGAGCACGGTGAGCAGCACGAACGGCACCAGGTGCCACCACGGAAGATCGTGTCGGGCCACGGTCGCGCCCACCGTCGCCATGGTGAGGTCGTCGGTGGGCGTCACCACGAAGAGCAGCGCGCCCGTCCGCGCCGCCCAACGCGGATCGGCGTGGCTGACACTGCCCAGCCAGCGCGGCGGCCCGGACCGGTCGCGGCGCAGCCAGATCACCACGGCCAGGACCACCAGCAGCGCGAGCACCACCAGGTCGATGGCCGGACCGCTGTCGACCTTCCGGGCGGCGGTGCTGGCATCGGTCGCCAGCCCACCCAGCACCCGGGTCAGCAGCCAGCTCGCCGTCACACCGGCGGCGACCACCAGCCCTGCACCGACGACGCTGCCCGGGGCCGGTCGGACGAGGCGAGGAAGACCGCCACGACCAGTTGGGTCCCGGCGACCATCACCACGGCCAGCGGCAGGACGGTCAGGAAGCTCATCGCCTGCCAGCCTGACGCCTGACCGGAACCGATGCGCCGAATCGTCGGCCGATCACCCGCCCGTCCGCGTACCTTCCGGCACCACGACCCGGCCGGCCAGCAACGCGCCGAGCAGCGCCAGACCGGCCGCCACCACAAGCGTCACCAGGTAACTCGACGGGCCGGGCGCGCTCCCGGCGGCCAGTACGGCACCGGTGAGCGCCAGCACTGTCGCCGCGAAGAGGGAGTCCCCCAGTTGCAACGACGAGCTGTTGCGGCCCTGCTCGCCGGGAGCCGACAGCTCCAGCGTGAGCACCGACAACGACGGGTAGAGCAGTCCCATGCCGAGCCCGGCGACCGCCCAGCCGAGCACGGCGACGGCAACCGGCACCTCGGGTCGGACGGCCAGCGCCACCGTCGCCGTACCGACGGTGATGGCGCACAGGCCGGCGCGCGGCAGGCTGGCCCGGGAGGCCGGCACCGGAATCCGGCCCTGTATCCAGGAGCCCACCGACCAGGCCAACGCACCCACCGTGAGGACCAGCCCGGCGGCGGTCGGTGACAGTCCCCGCTCCCGGGAGAGCATCAACGGGATGACCACCTCGGCGCCGACGAACGCCGCCGACGCCAAACCCCGCAGACCGACGACGGTGGGCAGCCCACGGGCCGCCCGCAGGAACCCGGGCGGCAGCAGGCGCGGAGCGCAGATCACCAGACCGACCAGCGCGAGCGCGACCACCGCCAGGGCCGCCGCGCCGCGCTGCTGTCCCCCGATGTGCAGCAGCGCGGCGCTCGCGCCCGCCCCGCAGGCCCAACCGATGCGGGCGACCGCGCCGCCCGGCGGCCGGGTCGGCACGGTCGTGTCGAGCGACCGGAGCCCGGGTTGGATCAGCAACACCGCCGGGACGGCCACCGCCGGCACCACGAGGAAGACCCATCGCCAGCCCAGGTACTCGACGATCAGCCCGGCCAGGGCCGGCCCGACCAGCGACGGTACGACCCACGCCGCCGCGAACGCGGCGAAGATCCGCCGGTGCAGCTCCTCCGGGTACGCCTGTCCGACGATGACGTAGAGCGCCACCGAGAGCAGTCCGGAGCCGAACCCCTGCACCACCCGGCCGATCACCAGCATGGTCATCACCTGTGCCGTCCCGGCGATCAGCAGCCCGACCACGAACCAGGCGACGCCGTGCCACATCGGCCCCCGCGGTCCCCGCGCATCGCACCAGATGCCGGAGACGACCATGGCCAGCACACCGGCGGCGAACGCACCACCGAACGCGATGCCGTACAGCGCCAGGCCGTCGAGACTGCGCGCGACGGTCGGCATGGCCGTGCCCACCGCCAACGCCTCGAACGCGAGCAGCGACACCAGCGCGACACTGCCCACCGTCATCGCCCGGAGCCGAGGTGCGAACAGCCCTACGGGCGCTGGGGCGAGGGTGGTGGTTGGGCTCGACATGCACCGAGCCTGCGACCTCAACCCGGATTCATGTCAACCAGGGGTGATCCGGCTCTCGTCAGGTCTCCTGGAGCGCCTCCCCGACGCCGCGTACCAGTCCCGAGAAATGCTGGTCCGCCAGGACATGCCCGGCGGTGATCACCAGGGCGAGCGGCCACTCGATCACCTGCAACGCGGCCAGGACTCCGAGCCCGGCGTAGTAGGCGACCTTGTCCGGCGGCGGTACGGCCACCTCGCCCAGCATCGGCAGCGCGACCCGCCGGCTGTACATCCGAACGTTCTCGCGTGAACCGTTGAGGTGTCGCGTCAAGGTGCTCATTCCGGCCTCCCCGTGTCCGGTGCTGGTCGTCGGATTCCACCGCCCACCCCGTCCATGCACCGTCGGCGGCGCAAAGTTCCGGCCGTCTCGGGGGCATAACGGACGGCAGGTCGGGAAGCCAGGCCGCCGGACGCGAGGGCGGTGGGAGGACGAGATGACCGACGGCACAGCACGCGGCAACGGGGGGTCGGGTCGGCGTCCGTCCGACCGTACGCCTCGATGACGGCGGCGGGTCGCGCCGCCGGCCGTCTCCTGCCGTCCATCGGCGTGCCGAACCTGGTCGGTGAGGCGTCCCGGACCGTCGGGTCGGCCGCGACCCGGCTGGCGCGGACGGCCGGCCTGTCCCGACGTCGGGTGTGGTCGCGTCCCGGCCGCCACCACATCGAGGTGCACGGCGTCTGCCAGGACGGCGGCGACCGGTTGGCCCGGCAGGTGGAGGCCGCGCTCGAACGGCTGCCCGGCGTGGCCTGGGCCCGGGTGAACGCGCCGTCCGGCCGGGTCGTGGTGGCCGTGCAGGCTCCCGAGCCGAGGCTGCGGGACCTCGTCGCCGCGATCAGCCGGATCGAACGGACCTGTGACCACGAACCGGACCCGGAGATCCCGCCCCCGCACCCGCCGGAGGAGGGGCCGCGTACGCCGCGCACCCTCGGCGCGCTCGCCTCGGACGCGCTGGGCCTGACCATCTCGGCGGCCACCCGCATTCTGCCGTTCACACCGTTGCCCGGTGAGGTCGCCGGCCTGCTCGCCGCCGCGGACCTGCAACCGAAGCTGCACGCCTTCGTGGGCAGGAGGCTGCGCTCGGACCCCCGCGCCGACGTCATCTTTCCGCTGGCCGAGGCGGTCGTGCAGGGCCTGACCGGCAGGTGGACGGGAATAGTGCTCGACGGCGCCCAGCGGATGGTGCAGTGGGGTGAGGCGCGGGCCCAACTCGCCGCGTGGGAGAAGGCCGAGCCGCGGCTGACCGGCGATCCGGAACGCGCCACCGCCCGGTGGCCGTCGGTCGACCGGCCCTGCCCGAAGCCGGACGGCCCGGTCGAGCGCTACATCAACCGGATGCTGGCCGCCGGTGCGGCGGCGGCAGCGGCGGCGACGCCGTTCGCCGGGCCCAAGCGGGCCGCCGCGCTGGGCCTGTCCGCGTTACCGAAGGCCCCGGGCAGCGGACGAGAGGGGTACGCGGCACAACTCGGTCGGGTGCTCGCCCGGCGCGGGGTCATCGCGATGGACCGCAGCGTGCTGCGGGACCTGGACCGGATCGACACGCTGGTGCTGGACGCCGCGGTGCTCGGGTCGGAGCGGGGCGTACTCGCCGATCTGGCTCCGGCGGCCGGGGTGGACGTCGACGAGGTCGCGGAGCGGGCGTTCACGCTCTTCGACCCCGCCGACCCGACCGGTTCGCGGGAGTCCGACGGCTGGCGGCTCGCACCTCTTTCCCGGCTGCCCGGTGGCGATCACGGCGACGTGCCCGACGGCGAGCGGCTGCGTACGGCCGGTGGACAGCTGCTGGGGCTGACGAACGGGGGACGACTGGCGGCGCTGCTGCGGGTCGAACCGGAGCCTGCGCCCGGGGTCGACGGTCTACCCGCCGTCGCGCGGCAGGCCGGACTGAGACTGGTCGTGGCCGGTGGTGACGAGCAGCGGTACGACTTCGCCGACGCGCTGCTGCCGGGCGGCGACCGGCTGGCCGACTCCGTACGCGGGCTCCAGCGCGACGGCGCGGTGGTCATGCTGGTCTCCGGTGACCGGGCGGCGCTCGGCGCGTCCGACTGCGGTCTGGGAATGTCCGCTCCCGAGGAACTGCCCCCGTGGGGGGCGCACCTGCTCGTCGGCACCGACCTGCGGGTGGTGGCCCTGGTGATCGAGGCCACCGGGGCGGCCCGGCGGATGACCCAGCAGAACATCCGGCTCGCCATGGCGGGGACCGGGCTGGGGGCGCTCGGCGCGTTCACCGCCCCGCCGACCCAGCTGCCACACCGGTCGCTCGTGGCGGTCAACGGCGCGGCGGGACTGGCGTTCGCCAACGGAGTCTGGCGGGCCAGCCGGCTACCCGACCGGTCGGACACGCCGGCACCGGTGGCGACGGCGTGGCACCTGATGCCGGTCCGGACCGTGCTCGACCGCCTGGACACCACGCCGGACGGGTTGACCAACGCGGAAGCGCAGCGCCGACACGACGGCCACGACACCGGCGGTGGCGGACATCCCGCCGGCGGTGGCCTGCTGCGGGCGTTCCTGGACGAGCTGTCGAACCCGCTCACTCCCGTCCTGGCGGCCGGGGCGGTGCTGTCCGCGTCGTTCGGCTCACTCGTCGACGCGGCGCTGGTCGGCAGCGTCGTCGGCGGGTCGGCCCTGATCGGGGCGGTGCACGAGCGCAACACCGAACGTTCGCTGGCCGAGCTGCTGTCGCGTTCGGCGGTCACCGCCCGGGTGCGCCGGGACGGGGCCGAGCAGGTCGTCGCGGCCGAGGACCTCGTCCTCGGAGACGTCATCGCCCTCGAACCGGGTGACTCGGTGCCGGCGGACTGCCGGGTGCTCGAATCGGTGGGCTTGGAGGCGGACGAGTCGTCGCTGACCGGCGAGTCGCTGCCGGTCGCCAAGAGCAGTCAGGCGGTCGTCGCCGCGGCCATCGCCGACCGGCACTCGATGCTGTACGAGGGCACCACCGTCGCCGCCGGCCACGGCACCGCGGTGGTGGTGGCGACCGGCGCCGACACCGAGTCCGGCCGCAGCCTGGCGCTGGTCCGTCAGGCACCCCCGACAAGTGGGGTGGAGGCGCGACTCGGCTCGTTGACCAGCGCAGCCATCCCGTTGGCCGCCGGTTCGGCGATCGCCGTGGCCGGGGCGGGCCTGCTCCGGGGCGTACCCCTGGCCGAAACGGCGGCGACCGCCGCGAACCTGGCCGTCGCGTCGGTGCCGGAGGGGCTGCCGTTCCTGGTCAGCGCGGCGCAGCTGGCCGCCGCCCGGCGCCTCGCCGAGCACGGCGCTCTGGTCCGCAACCCGCGCACGATCGAGGCGTTGGGCCGGGTGGACGTGCTCTGCTTCGACAAGACCGGCACCCTCACCGAGGGCAAGCTGCTGCTCGCCGGGGTCGGCGACGGTGTCGGCGACCGGTACGCGCCGGTGGACCGGCTCGACGACCGGCTCCGACTCACTCTCGCCACGGCGCTGCGGGCCACCCCGGCGGCGGACGATCCGGAGGAGTTGGCGTTGCAGACCGACCGGGCGGTCCGGCGGGGCGCCGCCACGGCCCAGGTGGTGGAGCAGACCGGAGCGGCGGGCTGGCGTGCGGCCGGCGGACTGCCCTTCGAGCCGTCCCGCGGCTACCACGCCAGCATCGGCGAGACGGACGGCCACCTGCTGTTGAGCGTCAAGGGCGCCCCGGAGACAGTGCTGCCGCGGTGCGCGAACCGGCGTACCGACGGCCGGCAGGAGCCGCTGGACGATGCCGGCCGCGCGGAGCTGCACCGCCTGCTGGCCGATCGGGCGGGAGCGGGGCACCGCATCCTCGCGGTCGCCGAGTGCCACGTGGACTCCGCGCAGATCACCGACTCCGACGTCCGGGGGCTGACCTTCGTGGGGTTCCTGGCACTCGCGGACGGGGTCCGGGAGAGCGCCGCACCGGCGGTCCGGCGCATCCGGCAGGCGGGCGTGCACACCATCATGATCACCGGTGACCATCCGGCCACCGCCGAGGCGATCGCGGCCACCATCAGCGAACACGACGAGCAGCGGGTGGTCACCGCCAGCGAACTCGACCAACTGGACGACGAGGCGCTCGCCGATCGGCTGTCCACCACCGACGTGGTGGCCCGCTGCACCCCGACACACAAGGTGCGGATCATCCAGGCGTTGCAGAAGTGCGGGCGGACCGTGGCGATGACCGGCGACGGTGCCAACGACGCCCCGGCGATCCGGCTGGCCGACGTCGGCATCGCCCTCGGCCAACGGGGCACACCGGCCGCCCGGGCAGCCGCCGACCTGGTCGTCACCGACGACCGGTTGGAGACCATCATCGCCACCCTGGTCGAGGGCCGCGCCATGTGGTCCTCGGTGCGGCACGCGCTGAGCATCCTCGTCGGCGGCAACCTGGGCGAGATCGCGTTCAGCGTGCTCAGCGCGGCGGCCACCGGCCGCTCCGCCCTCACCGGCCGGCAACTACTGCTGGTCAACCTGCTCACCGACCTGGCACCGGCGCTCGCCATCGCGGTCCGGCCACCCGCGTCGGACCGTACCGACGGCCTGCTCCGGGAGGGGCCCGACACATCGCTCGGCGAGACCCTCAGCAGGGAGATCGCGCTGCGCGCGGCGTCCACCACGCTGGGCGCGACCGTCGGCTGGACGTTGGCCCGGTACACCGGCCGGCAGCGGCGGGCCGGGACCGTCGCCCTCGTCTCGCTGGTCGGCACCCAGCTCGGACAGACCATCCTGGCCGGAGGCACCAGCCCGGCGGTGCTGGCGTCCACGGCGGCATCGCTCGGAGTGCTCGTCGTGGTGGTGCAGACTCCGGGGGTGAGCCAGTTCTTCGGCTGCACACCGCTCGGCCCGGTCGGCTGGACCATCGGCGCCGGATCGGCGCTCGGCGCCACCGTCGCCAACGGCGCGCTCACCAGGCTCGTCGCGCATTTCCCGTCGGCCCGACCCGACCTCGCCCAGCCCGTCGACAGCGACTGACCACCAGCTCGCCCGCTTGGACACCACCGGCCGGGGTACCGGAGTTCGAGGAGGTGGGCATGATGGTCGAACATCCGCAGGTCACGTTCATCGGCACCGCGACGACGCTGCTACGGATCGGTGGGTTCACCCTGCTGACCGACCCGAACCTCCTGCACCGCGGCCAGCGGGCGTACCTCGGCAAGGGGCTGTGGTCGCGCCGACGCACGGACCCGGCGCTGCGGATCGCCCAGCTTCCCCACCTGGACGCCGTGGTCCTGTCCCACCTGCACGGCGACCACTTCGACCGGGTGGCCCGCCGGGAACTCGACCGCGAATTGCCCATCGTCACCACGCCCGCCGCCGAACGCCGGCTGCGCCGCTGGGGCTTCCGGGCCGCCGACGGCCTGCCGACCTGGTCGTCACGGGAGCTGCACCGCGACGGTACGACGGTGCGGCTGACCTCGATGCCCGGCAAGCACGGTCCGGGCGTCGTGGACCGGCTGCTGCCCGACGTGATGGGCACGATGATCGACGTGGAACGCGACGGACGGCGCGAGTTCCGCCTGTACGTCACCGGCGACACGCTCAACCGACCGCTGCTCACCCCCATCGCAGAGCGTTATCCGGACATCGACGCGATGCTGATCCACCTCGGCGGCACGAAGGTCGCCGGAATCCTGCTCACCATGGACGCCCAGCAGGGCGCGGACCTGGTGGAGCTGATACGCCCCGAGCTGACGGTGCCGATCCACTACGACGACTACCCGGTGTTCCGCTCCCCGCTGGCGCACTTCGTCGACGAGGCCCGCCGGCGCGGCTGGGTCAAGCAGGTACGCACCGTCGAGCGCGGCGAGACGGCACCGCTCACGATTGATCGTGCTGGCTAACCTGGCACCATGCCGTCGTTCTTGGCCAATGGAACTCGTCCGAAGGCCTGGCCAAGTCTTCCGCTGGCGCTGCTGCTGCCGTGCGGCCTGCTGATACTGATGGGCATCACCGACGACCGTGAACCGCCCCCGCCGGTCGGCGTGCTGCTGCCGGCGACGGTGATCGCGGTGGAACCGGCCCAGACCGCCCACGATCCCTACGTGCTGGTACGCGTCGACACCGTCGACGGGCCGACCATCTGCGGCATCTACGACAAGTCGTTCCCCGATCGGCGGCTGCCGGCGCTGCACCAGCGACTGACCGTCGACTACACACCGGCCAGGTGCATGCCGGAGCCGGTCAACACCGAGCTGCCCCGGGGCGTGATCGTCGCGATGGGAGCAGTCGGATTGGCAGTGTCACTTCTGTGGCTGTGGGCAGGTCCGCACTTTCAGCGGCTCGCCCGTCGACGGCACTCCCGCTCCTGACGCGTCCGTCACCGCCGTTCGCCCCGGGGGGAGTCCGCTGCACCGCCCGGCACATCATCGAAGTAGCTCGGGGAGCGGCAGCTCCCCTCGTATCGTCTTTTCGGCCAACTCGACGCGCTCCGGATGTAGTCGATCGTCGCCCAATGGGTGACTCGGCGCATTGATACAGCGTTGCCCGGACCGGGAGCTACACACCGGACAGTGGAGGAAGGACCCGCTCGACGGCACGAGTTCGACACCTTGGGCAAGGGCTGACCTGCCGATTTGGACGATGGCCTCGAACAGTTCGTGATCCTGGTGCCGGGTGGCGGCGGCGGCTACCTGCCGCATCCCATCCCAGAACTTCTCGGCCGAATCTGGTTCGTTCACGTCGATACGCACGATCGCGGTTCCCCGCCTCCGATCACGGTAAACGCGGGGCATTGCGACACGCCCGTCTTCGATAACATGCCCAAGCTTTGATCTACAACGGGGAGGTACATCTACATGCAGTGGAAGATTCCGGCCGGCATCGCGATAGCGCTGGCCTTCATGGTTCCGGCGGCACCGGCGATGGCACAGACCGCGGCGGCGCCCGGGCTGGACCAGAACTGCCAGACGGTCGAGCGCAAGACGTTCAAGGACATCCGCGAGCTGTTCACCTTCGACCTGGACACCGCCAGTGTCAGCCAGCTACGGCTGCTGACCAACCGGATCCTGTCTGCCGCAGACACGGAAGCCCTGCCCACCCTGCCCGACATCATTCAGGAGCGGCTGGGCGGCACCTCGGATGACCTGCGCGCCTGGCTCAAGAAGGACGCGCAGACCGTCTGGGCGATCGATCTGCGGATCAAGGTGGGGCAGACGATGACCGGCGCTGGCCCGAATGTGAAGGAGGCCGCACAGAAGACGCTCGACTCCGAAGGCGTCGAGCCTTACCTGGCCTACCTGAACGAGGGCCTGTACGACGCGCGGGCGCTGGACTGCAAGTCGCTGCCCACCCCGACGCCGACGACGTCGCCGACGTCGCAGCCCACCCCGACGCCCAGCGCCACGTCGACCGTCGCGCCGATCGCGGCCACCTCCACGAGCCCGGTCGCCGCCGGCGGTGATGGCGGCGGACTGCCCGTGACCGGTGCCGACACCGCGACCGTGGCCGGCATCGGCGGTGCGCTCCTGCTCGTCGGTGGCGCGAGCTTCGTGATCGCGCGGCGACGCCGCGCCCGCTTCGTGGCGTAACCCGAACTGACGCGCCCGGCTCGACATTTCGTCGGGCCGGGCGCGTCGGCGTTTGACCGACGGGACCGGCTCGTTCACCTTGCCGCCGGCCCACCGGGTCACCTGGCGCGGATTAGGCTCCTGCCGTGCCCCGCTTCGATCTGGTCACGGTGGTCCCCGCCAGTCCGGCCTCCGTGTTCGCGGCATGCCTCGACGTCGACGCGCACACCCTCTCCATGGGTGCCAGCGGCGAGCGGGCCGTTGCCGGAATCACCAATGGACGCCTCGGCCCCGGGCAGACGGTCACCTGGCAGGCACGACACTTCGGCGTCCGGTGGCGGATGACCGTGCAGATCACCGAGTACGAGTCACCGCACCGATTCGTCGACGAGCAGGTCAGCGGACCGTTTCGTCGCTGGCGTCACGAACACGTCCTCACCTCTGATCCGGACGATCCGGCTACGACGGTGATGCGTGATGTCGTCGACTTCACCGCCCCTGCCGGCCTGGCCGGGTCCCTGATCGGGGTGGTGATTCTGCGTCCATACCTTCGGCGGCTGATCGGACGGAGGAATTGCTTCCTCGCCCACAGTCTCGCCGGCTGAGCGACGCGGCAGGCCGGGGTCCCACCCTCCGGTGGACTTACGACCCGGACGACGGACGCCGTGGCTGTTGCGCCGTACTCGGGGCGCGAGATCGAGCCGTGGAAGGGTGCTGGTGGAGCCCAGGGGACTCGAACCCCTAACCCCTGCCTTGCAAGGATCAAAACTCTTGTCGGCTGGCGTCGGCTACTGCCGCTGACCTGCTCGTCGTGCCGGCTAGCGCCGCCGGCCACCTGTGTCCGTCCGCCGGCTTGGCTGTACGGATGGCTGTACAGCCGTCGTTCCCGCTTCTCATACTCGACCGGTGACTGCTGCGGATCTTCCAGCCCGGTTCCGACCGATCATCGAGCAGGTGGTCGAACGGATTGCCGCCGGTGATTTCGACGGCCTAGCGCGGGACTACTCGCGATCGGACCACGACCTGGGCGTCTGGGCGCGCGAGTATCCGGCAACGTTCATTCCACTGCCGCCCGAGGCATGGCACCACGTCGACGCCTACTCCCTTGCTGACCACGATGCCTGGAAGGTCGACGTCGACCTCTGGTCTCGCGAGGAGGGCAGAAGCGACATGACCTTGCAGGTAACGGTCTGGGTAGAGGCTGGCGCAACCAAGCTGACCATCGATGACCTGCAGGCTCTCTAGTTGCGCTTACCCCACGGCACCACCAGTTTGGAAGATCGTTTCCGGCTGGCGTGATCTGCCCGGATCGCCTGGTCGGCGGCGGTGTCGGGTTGCCCGATCATGACCGCCGTCGACCTCTTCGGTCACGGGTTACCGACACGCGGCTGACACGGCCGCGCGGTTGTCCGGCGGCGTACGGCTTACCGCCCCCGGCCACTCTGGCCGGGGGCGGCTTGCCGTGTCGTCGGCTCTCCGTGCGGCTGATTGACGGTGGTGCCGGTGCTGACCGTGCGACAATGGACGGCGGTATGTGGTGCAGGAGGTGGGTCGTGATGTCGAGCAGCGCCGAGCGGATGCCCGAGTGGCCGACCGCTGAGCATGTGCCGGTGCAGGAGTTGGCCCGCCGGCAGGGTGTGCAGCCGGTCGCCTCTGTCGACGACCTGGCCCGGCCGGGCCTGTTCGAGTCCGACGAAGAATTGGACGACTTTCTCGCCGACCTGTACGCCTCTCGGCGGGCCAGCGCCGCGTGAGCCTGGTCGTTCTGGACACCGACGTCGCGTCGGCGATCCTGCGTGGTCGTCTGCACGATCGACTTCGTGCCCGGCTGGCCGGTAAGACGTTGTGCGTCACGTTCGTCACGCTTGGTGAGTTGACCAAATGGACCGTGCTGCGGAGTTGGGGGCCGCGCAAGCTGGCTGACCTCGCGCAGTGGCGATCCGGCGTGGTGGTGCTGCCCTTCGACGAGGCGGTGGCGACGACCTGGGGCCAGCTCCAGGCGCGGGCACAGCACCGGGGGCGGCCTCGGCCGACGAATGACTCCTGGATCGCGGCCTGCTGCCTGGTCGACCGACTGCCACTAGCGACCTTCAACGGCAAGGACTACGCCGACTTCGCCGAGTACGACGGCCTACGCCTCTTCGACGTCTCGTAGCACCACGGCCGCGCCCACCGCGACCGATCGACCGCTCCGGGTCCCGGCGGTCATCGACTCGCCGAACCCGTACTACAGGTGGCAAGCCGCGAAGCGGCGCGGCAGTCGATCGCCCCGACCACCCCGCGATCGTTCCCCCGCGCTGGCGAGTACAGATCAGGACAGCGCTGGCGGCGAGCTACCGGTACGGTCCGCCGGTGAACCCCGCTGCGAGGCACGCCTCTACCGTTCGCGTCATCGGCAACCCGGCTTCGCTCGCCGGACTGCTGGTCTTCGTCATGACGCTGTCGAGCGTCATCGGGTCGGCCGAGCCGCACGTCCTGGCGGGCTTCCTCGTCGCCACCGGGATCGGGCTGCGCATAGAAGCCGCGATCAGCTCACCTTGTACGGATGGCAGCACTCGGACCGAGATCGAACCGGGAAGGTGGTGGTGGAGCCCAGGGGACTCGAACCCCTAACCCCTGCCTTGCAAAGGCAGTGCTCTGCCAGTTGAGCTAGGGCCCCGTGAAAGGCGACGGCGACCGGCTCACCGCCGGCCAGACGTCAGCGCAGGTCGGGCGCGGTGGTCGCCTCGTGCCACAGGGCACGCTCGTCGTTGGCGGCCTTGACCTTGTTGAAGACGACGGCAGCCACGCCGACGACGCCGGCCAGGATCAGCAGCTTCTTGAACATGGGGCAACCCCTTGCGCTCGACTACCGTCGGACGATGTGCGGTGGGGCTAGATGGAATCGAACCATCGACCTCAGAGTTATCAGCTCTGCGCTCTAACCGACTGAGCTATAGCCCCGCGTAGCGACGAGCAAGATTAACCCATCCGCTGCGCCGGCCCCAAATCGGGGTCCGATCGCGCGAGCCAGGCCGTCGCCGCCTGCAAAAACTACCCGAGTACGGGACGCCGGAGCGACCGCATTACGCGGTGCTCCGGCGCCCCGGTCACACTCAGTCCCGCTCGGCGAGCGTCAACTCGATCCCGCCGACCAGGTCGGCGCAGACGTTGTAGACGAACGCTCCCAGCGTGGCCAGCGCGGTGAACAACACCACGTTGACCAGGCCGATCAGCGCCGAGCTGAGAATCACGCCCTTGGCGGTGATCTGGAACCCGCTGGTGCTCTGCCCACCGCCCGCGTTGACCAGGTCGCTGAGGCTGTCGTTCACGCTCTGGAACACGCCCATCGCGTCCAGCGCCAGGTAGAGCACCGACGTGGCGACCACCACGACGATGAACAGCACCACCGAGACCGCGAACGCGAACTTCATCACGGACCAGGGGTCGATCCGCTTGAGGTTCAGCCGGGCCCGGCGCGGCCCACGGGACGCCGCCGAGCTGACCGAGGTACGCGCGGCGCGTACCGCCTCGCCGACGCGCGCGGCCCCGACGGCGGACGAGTTGCCGATCCCCGGCGGCAGACCCCCGCCGCTCGCGGGGCGACCACCGGCACCCGTACGCCCGGGATCCGGCGGGGGCGGGGTCATGCCGGGCGTGATCCGGGGCTGCGTGCCCGTGGCCCCGGTCGATGTCGCCTGACCGGGTCGGGTACTGATCGGCTGCGTTGTCGTCGGACGCGCCGGGTTCGGGGCGGCCGCCGTGGGGACCGCCCCGGTCGACGTCGGTGCCTCGCCGGCGGACTTCTCGGTCTTGGCCTCACCCGATCCCGAGTCCTCGCCGGGCTGCTCCGGCGGGGGTGTCATGCCGGGAGCCCGGGTGAATTTCGGGGCAGGCGCGTCGGCGGGAACCGTGGCCCGGCCCACGGCTGCGCGGCCGGTCGCTGGTGTGCCGCCCTTGGCGGCCTCCTCGTCGACCGGGTTGGCCGAGGTCCCCGTGTTCCCCGACTTCGCCTGTGTCTCCGTCATTCAACTAGTCCTGTTCGTCAGGCTCGTCGGCATTGCGAGCAATCGCCACGATAGTTACGCCGTCCGGGAGGTCCATCAGCTTGACCCCCATTGTGTTCCGGTCACGCGTACGGCGTACAGGCTTCACCGGAGTCCGGATGACACCACCGTTGCTGGTGATCGCGAACAACTCGTCGTCCGGGTCGATCACCACCGCACCGACCAGACCACCGCGCCGTTCGGTGATCTTCGCAGTCAGCACGCCCTTACCTCCCCGGCCCTGCACCGGGTATTCCTCGATCGGGGTACGTTTCGCGTATCCGCCGTTCGTGGCCACCAGGACGTCCAGACCCTCCCGAACGACCTCCATGGCGAGCAGGACATCGTCGTCCGTGAAGCGCATGCCGATCACGCCCGAGGTGGCACGGCCCATCGGGCGCAGCGCCTCGTCCGAGGCGTTGAACCGGATCGCCTGCGCCTTCTTCGAGACCAGCAGCAGGTCGTTCTCCGGTGCCACCAGAGCAGCACCGACCAGCTCGTCCTCATCGCGCAGGTTGATCGCGATGATGCCGCCGGAACGGTTGGAGTCGAACTCCTCGAGCCGCGTCTTCTTCACCAGGCCGTTCTTCGTGGCCAGTACCAGATAGAGGGCTACCTGGTAGTCCGGGATTTCGATGATCTGCGCGATCTGCTCGTCCGGTTGGAAGGCGAGCAGATTGGCCACGTGTTGGCCCTTGGCTACCCTACTGGCTTCCGGCAACTCGTACGCCTTGGCCCGGTACACCCGGCCCTTGTTCGTGAAGAACAAGATCCAGTCGTGGGTCGAGCATACGAAGAAGTGGCTGACAATGTCGTCCTGCCGCAGCGTGGCGCCGCTGACGCCCTTACCGCCGCGCCGCTGCGACCGGTACAGGTCGACCTTGGTCCGCTTGGCGTACCCGGTGCGGGTGATCGTGACGACCACGTCCTCGCGGGCGATGAGGTCCTCCATCGAGACCTCGCCGTCGAACGGGATGATCTGCGTCCGGCGGTCGTCGCCCCACTTGGCGACGATCTCGCCCAGCTCCTCTGAGACGATCTTCCGCTGCCGCTCGGGCTTGGCGAGGATGTCCTTGAGGTCGGCAATCTCGATCTCGAGCTTCGCCAGGTCGTCGATGATCCGCTGCCGCTCCAGGGCCGCGAGCCGGCGCAGCTGCATGTCCAGGATCGCGGTCGCCTGGATCTCGTCGATCTCCAGCAACCGGATCAGGCCCTGCCGGGCGTCGTCCACCGTCGGAGAGCGCCGGATCAGGGCGATCACCTCGTCCAGCGCGTCCAGCGCCTTGCCCAGGCCGCGCAGGATGTGTGCCCGCTCCTCGGCCTTGCGCAGCCGGTACGCGGTCCGCCGACGGATCACGTCGATCTGGTGCTCGACGTAGTAGCGGATGAACTGGGCCAGGTTGAGCGTGCGCGGCACCCCGTCGACCAGGGCCAGCATGTTGGCGCCGAAGGTCTCCTGGAGCTGGGTGTGCTTGTAGAGGTTGTTCAGCACGACCTTGGCGACCGCGTCGCGCTTGAGCACCAACACGATCCGCATACCGGTACGCCCGGAGGACTCGTCGCGGATGTCGGCGATACCGGCGAGCTTGCCCTCCTTGATCAGCTCGGCGATCCGCTCGGCGAGGTTGTCCGGGTTGACCTGGTAGGGCAGCTCGCTGACGACCAGGCAGGGACGGCCCCGCTTGTCCTCCTCGACCTCCACCACGGCCCGCATCCGGATCGAGCCGCGACCGGTGCGGTACGCGTCCTGGATCGCGGTGGTGCCGACGATCAGGCCGTAGGTGGGGAAGTCCGGGCCCTTGACGATGCCGATCAGGGCTTCGAGGGTGGTCTCCTCGTCCTCCTCCGGGTGCTCCAGGCACCACTGCACCGCCGCGCCGATCTCCCGCAGGTTGTGCGGCGGGATCTTGGTGGCCATGCCGACCGCGATGCCCTCGGAACCGTTCACCAGCAGGTTGGGAATCCGCGACGGCAGGATCGTGGGCTCCTTGGCCCGGCCGTCGTAGTTGTCCTGCAGGTCGACGGTGTCCTCGTCGATGTCCCGCAGCATCTCCATGGCCAGCGGGTCGAGCTTGCACTCGGTGTTGTGGCTGACGAACCCGTCGGAGACGAACGAGTGGTCGTCGGTGTCGACCCGGACGCTGTAGACCGGCTGCACGCCGGCGTCCGTGATCTGCGCCACCTCGGCGTAGTAGAACCGTCCGTCGACCAACGGCTCGACCACGTCGAGCACCTCGGAGTTGGTGATCCGGGCCGCGATCTCGTCGCGGTCCCGCTCCCACCGCTCGACCCGGTCCACGTTGTGCCGACGCAGCCAGTCCTGCTCGGTCCAGCGCGTCGCGCCGTGCGAGCGGATGAAGTCGGCGACCAGCGGCACGTGGTCGCTGGAGAGCGCCGTGCTGCTCGCCGGCACCTGGGCCAGCTCGGCCTCCAGCTTGGCCTGCTTGCGGCCGAGGAAGCCGACGTGCGCGGCGAAGATCCGTGCGTCGCGGCGGTTGGTCACCACGACCTTGATCTCGCCGTCGTCGTAGCGGGTCTGCCGGCTGATCACGCCGAACTCCAGCAGCAACTGCTGGACCTCGGCCGCCAGGCGCTCGCTGCGGGTCGAGTACGAGATCTGCATGGTGTTGCTCGGCAGCAGCGACGACGAACCGTCGCCCTCGAACAGCGCCTGGAGGAACGCCCGCTTGATCGCGGCGGGGCCCTGCCAGACGAACTCGGGAACGAACTTCGCGGCGCTGCGCGCGCCCACCATGTCGCCGAGGAGGCTCGTCCGCAACGCGGCGAGGTCCTGCACGTCGAGTTCGTGGAGGGTGCTTCCGGAGGCGATGACCCGCTCGCTGACGTAGCGAGGGCCGCCAACGGCGAGGTCGTAGGCCGCGAGGACGCGGACGAAGAACTCCCGGTCGACGTTGTTGAACCCGGCCCGGTTCGGGGAGACCCAGCCCTCGCTGACGAAAGCGCCGGCGAGGACGGCGGCCTCGACGTGCTCCAGCATCGAGTAGCCGATCTCGTCCGGCACCGAACGCTGGAGGACCACCCGGTCGCCGGGGGAGATCTCGGCGAGCAGCTTCCACAGCAGGGTCGGCACGCCGGCCACGTCCACCAGGCAGAGCACCGGGTGGTTGTGGGTGCCGGTCAGCTCGTACCCCTCGCGGGTGCGCAGCCGCAGCGTCGGGTGCTCGCCGGAGTGGAAGAACTTCGAGGCGCGGACCAGGTCGCCGTTGCGGTCGCGGACCTTGAGGTCGATGTCGGTCTCGCTGGACGGCGCGGCGTCCGCGACCACGTCTGCGATCCGCACGCTGCCCTCGGCGGTACGAATCCTGACATTTCCGGATACGCAGTATCGCATCGCCGCAGCCGGATCGTTACCCGGCGAGCCGAAGTTGCCGTTGCCGTCGACCAGCGGGTAGCGCAGCGACCAGGGCTGCGCCATCCGGACCAGCGCGTCGTAGATCGCCGAGTCGCCGTGCGGGTGGAACTGGCCCATCACGTCGCCGACGACGCGGGAGCACTTCACGTAGCCGCGGTCCGGCCGGTAGCCGGAGTCGAACATGGCGTAGAGGATCTTGCGGTGGACCGGCTTGAGGCCGTCCCGGACGTCCGGCAGCGCGCGCCCGACGATGACGCTCATCGCGTAGTCGAGGTAGGAGCGCTGCATCTCCACCTCGAGCCCGACCGGCTCGATCCGATCGTGCGCGACCACCGCGGCGGTGGCCTCGGCGGGGACCTCGGGCTCGTTCGGTGTGGACTCGGGAGAATCGGTCACTGTATACCCTTATCAGACTCAGAGTCGTTTTCGTGCTGTGGATAACGTCTGTGGATAGCGGCCAAGCTGTGGATAACTCTGTGGACCGGCGGGCCGGCCGGGTCCTGCCCGGCCGGCCCGCCGACGTCCGTCAGATGTCCAGGAACCGCACATCCTTGGCGTTGCGCTGGATGAACGACCGGCGGGCTTCGACGTCCTCACCCATCAGGACGCTGAACAACTCGTCTGCGGTTGCAGCGTCGTCGAGCGTGACCTGACGCAGGGTGCGGGTCGCCGGGTTCATCGTGGTCTCCCACAGCTCGGGATAGTTCATCTCGCCGAGGCCCTTGAACCGCTGGATGTCGTCCGGCTTGGCGTTCGGCTTCTTCTGCTGGCGCAGCGCGATCAGCCCGTCCCGCTCACGGTCGGAGTAGGCGTACTGCGCGTCGTCGCCCTTCTTGTTCCACTTGATCTTGTAGAGCGGCGGGGCGGCCAGGTAGACGTGCCCCAACTCGACCAGCGGACGCATGAAGCGGAACAGCAGGGTGAGCAGCAGGGTCTGGATGTGCTGGCCGTCGACGTCGGCGTCGGCCATCAGCACCACCTTGTGGTACCGCAGCTTCTCCATGTCGAAGTCGTCGTGGATGCCGGTGCCCAGCGCGGTGATCAGCGCCTGGACCTCGTTGTTCTTGAGGACCCGGTCGATCCGGGCCTTCTCCACGTTGAGGATCTTGCCGCGGATCGGCAGGATCGCCTGCGTGCGCGGGTCGCGACCCTGCTTGGCCGAGCCACCGGCCGAGTCACCCTCGACGATGAAGACCTCGGACTCGCGCGGGTCGGTGGACTGGCAGTCGGCCAGCTTGCCGGGCATCGAGCCGGACTCCAGCAGCGACTTGCGTCGGGCCAGCTTGCGTGCCTGCTGAGCGGCGATGCGGGCGCGGGCCGCCTGGGACGCCTTCTGGATGATCGTCTTGGCCTCGGCCGGGTTGCGGTCGAACCAGTCGACCAGCCGGTCGTTGCAGACCCGCTGCACGAAGCTCTTTACCGGGGTGTTGCCCAGCTTGGTCTTGGTCTGGCCCTCGAACTGCGGGTTGGTCAGTTTGACCGAGATGATCGCGGCCAAGCCCTCTCGGATGTCCTCGCCGGAGAGCTTCTCGTCGCCCTTGAGCAGCTTCTTGTCGGTGCCGTACCGGTTGACCACGCTGGTCAGCGCGGACCGGAAGCCCTCCTCGTGGGTGCCGCCCTCGTGCGTGTTGATGTTGTTGGCGAAGGTGTAGACCGACTCGCCGTACGACTCGTTCCACTGCATGGCGATCTCGAGGGACATGCCCTCTTCCTCGGCCTCGAACTCGACCACCGTCTTGTGCATCGGGTTCTTGGAGGCGTTGAGGTGTCGGACGAAGTCGGCGATACCGCCGTCGTAGCGGAAGGTGACCTCGCGGGTCTTGCCGTCCTCGTCCTCCGGGACCCGCTCGTCGAGCAGGTGGATGGTGATGCCCCGGTTGAGGAAGGCCATCTCCTGCAGGCGTCGGTAGATGGTCTGGAAGTCGAAGTCGATCGTCTCGAAGACGTCCGGGTCGGGCCAGAAGGAGACCGCAGAGCCGGTGCGGTCGGTGGTCTCGCCCTTCTCCAGCGTGGATGGCTTGGAGTGGGTGTACTGCTGCCGCCAGACGAAGCCGGACTTGTGGATCACCACTGCCATCTTGGTCGACAGCGCGTTCACCACGGAGACGCCGACGCCGTGCAGGCCGCCGGAGACCGCGTACGCCTTGCCGTCGAACTTGCCACCCGCGTGCAGCACGGTCAGTGCGACCTCGACGCCCGGCTTCTTGAGCTTCGGGTGGAGGTCGACCGGGAAACCACGGCCGTTGTCGGTGACCTGGACCCCACCGTCGGCGAGCAGCACCACGTCGATGGTGTCGCAGTAGCCGGCCATCGCCTCGTCGACCGCGTTGTCGACGACCTCCCAGACGAGGTGGTGCAGACCGCGCTCGCCGGTGGACCCGATGTACATACCGGGCCGCTTGCGAACCGCCTCCAGCCCCTCGAGAACGGTGATCGACTCTGCGCCGTACTCCTGCTTGTCCTGCGCTGCCACCCTCGGCCACTTTCTCGCGCCGTCGGCGCCGGTGGGGCGCGTCGGGCGCGGGTTCGGCGGGACAGGACGCGACGTCGGCGCGCGGACCGGCGCCGGAGACCTCCGGACAGCGGGTCGAACGCGCCGGTCGCCGCGGTCGCCCGCGGATCGCGATCGGCTCGACCCGGAGTGGAGAATGACCTGGGGCCACCGGCCCCGTCCCTCGCCCCGCACCGGGTCTTCGTCTCGCTGTCAATCCTACTGTGCGCGGGGGACAGAACCACCACTCGGCACCCTCAACGAGGCGGCTGAGATGTCCGTAGCCGGCAGAACCCCGTTACCCGCGACTCCCCCCACACGCCAGGCCCTGTTCGGACGCGCCGCCCCCGGACGGGTTGACCCGCGCTCGGGCGGGTCGGGGGTCGCGGTCGGATCGTCCGTGCCGTACGTTTGCGGCGCCCCGGAAGCGGCCTTGATCTTTACCGGTCGGAACCGGGACGATCGACCCGATCGACCCGACACGTGCTCTCTAAGAGGTGACAGATGGGGCTGGACAACGTCGCGGTGCACTGGCCGCGGACCGGCCGCTTCTACGATCCGGTGGCGCCGGCCGAGTTCGTCGACTTCGGCGAGATCGTCGATCTGCCGCGGATCTCGGCGCCGACGGCGGCGCTGGCCGAGCTGATCGCGAAGACCGGCACCGTCCGCGCGACCGCGTACACCGAGCTGGTGGATCTCCTGCTCGGCCTCGAAGGTGTGTTGTATGCCACAGACGCCGCGGCCGAGGACGAGGACCCGGTGATCGACCCGGACGGCTGTGCCTGGATCGCCGGCGGCGTCGAGCGGTTCGTGGCCGGCCACCGGGAGTACGGCGAGACGGTCACGTTCGACTCGGTGAGCACCGTGCTGCGGACACTGCTGGGCGACGGCCGGCTGGCGGAGCAGCAGTTGCGCTGGCTGGACACCCGCCTCGACGCCTTGCGCGACGAGAGTGGTGATCCGCCGCAGTGGAACTTCACCTGTGCCGAGCTGGGCGTGCTGGCGGCGTTCTATCGACGCTGTGCCGAGCGCGGGTTCGCCGTCTACGCCGACGCCTGAGCCCCCGGGCCGTCCGCCTGAGCCCCCGGGCCGTCCGCCTGAGCCTGCGGGCCGCTCGGGGCGGGGCGGTTGGCGGCCGCGATCACCTGTGTGAGCACGACGTGCAGGTGTTGCAGGTCCTCGACGGGCAGTCCGAGGCGTTGCACGATCGCGGCCGGGATCTGCTCGGCCCGGGCGCGCAGAGCAGCGCCGCTGGCGGTGAGTGTGACGGCGAGGCTGCGCTCGTCGGCCGCGTCGCGTTCCCGGCGCAGGTAGCCGGCCGCTTCGAGTCGCTTCAGCAGGGGTGACAGGGTGCCCGGGTCGAGCTGCAACAGGCGGCTGAGGTCGCGGCCGGACAGCGGGGCGTGCTGCCAGAGCGCCAACATCACCAGGTACTGCGGGTGGGTCAGCCCCATCGGTTCCAGCAGCGGTCGGTAGACGGCCACCACGCTGCGCGCCGCGACCGACAGGGCGAAGCAGACCTGCTGCTCCAGCGCCAGCGGGTCGGCGCCCTCCGGTTGGCCGCTCATCGGTTGCTCTCCTCGTGCACGGCAACTATCGTACCGATCGTTGGTACACCAATAGTTGGTGCGGCAACGGTAGGCGTCACGGCACGCGGAGGGACGGCAGATGAGCGAGGACGGCGCGACCACGAGAGCACCGGGCGAGGGCGGCCGACTCCTGCGCTGGGCCTTCCTCCGGCATCTCGCCGGGCCGGCCGACGGCGTCCAGGGCGCGGTGCAGGGCGGTTCGACCGCCGCCCGTGAGGCCTGGAAACGCGACCTGGCCGAGCGCAAGCGCTACTCGCAGGAGCAGCGCGAGCGCAGGCGGGCGGCCCGGGAGGCCGACCGGCGGCGCTGAGGGGCCGGCTCAGCCGTACGTGTCGCGCGGCCCGCGGCCGCGTACCCGGCGTGGGCCCTTCTGCCACGACGGCGCGGCCGGGCCGTGGATGTGCAGCTTGCGCACCACGTTGTGGCCGACCTCCTGGGCGATCTGCTTGAGCAGCGAGCCGGCGAGCAGCCGTAGCTGGGTCGCCCAGGCCGTCGAGCGCGCCTCCACGGTCAGCTCGCCATCCTCCAGCTTGACCGGCCGGCTGTGCTGGGCGACCTCCGCGCCGACCACCCGCTCCCACGCGCCGAACACGGTCGCCTCCGCCGCGGGCTGCTGCCAGCCCCGCGCCTTCACCAGCCGGTTCAGTACCGCGCCCAGGGGCTGCGGGTCGCGCGGGTCGGGGCCGGGGCCGGAGTAGCCACGCAGCCGCCGTCCGGAGCCGCCGGCGCCGTCCGTGCCCGCGCCGGGGGCACGCCGGGTGCGCGCCGCCGCCTGCCGGCGGGACAGCGCGGCATCGAGCACGGCCCGGGCCAGCTCCGGGCCGCTGGGAGCCTCCGGCTGGTCGCCGGTCGCCCCGGCCTGTGGAGTACGCGCGCCCGCGGCGTCACCGGCCTGCCGGCCGCTACCGGTCGTGTTGGCACCTGAGCGCCGCCCGCCTGGCTCATCCGACACGGCGTACCGTCCCCTCGCCGACCTGGTAGCGGGTGCCCCGCAGGGCGGCCGGGACGTCGTCGTCCACGGCACACGTGACGAGCAGTTGACTCGCTCCGCCGACGAGTTCCGCCAGCCGTTCCCGACGCCCGGTGTCCAGCTCGGCGAAGACGTCGTCGAGCACCAGAACGGGCTCGATGCCGTCAGCGCGCAGCAGGTCGTACCCGGCGAGGCGCAGCGCGAGCGCGAAGGACCAGGATTCGCCGTGGCTCGCGTACCCCTTGGCGGGCAGCGGCCCGAGCGACAGGGCCAGCTCGTCGCGGTGCGGGCCGACGAGGGTCGTGCCCCGCTCGATCTCGGCGGAACGGGAAGCGGCGAGCGCGGTCGTCAGTGCCTCGACAAGCGTGGCCCGGTCGGTGGTCGGCTCGGCCAGTTCGACCGACGGCCGGTAGGCGATGCCGGCCGCGCCCCGGCCCGCGGCCACCGCGTCGTACGCCTTCGCGACGTGCGGGGTGAGCGCGGCAACCAGCTCCAGCCGCCCGGCGAGCAGTTCCGCGCCGTGCTGGGCCAGGTGGGTGTCCCAGACGGCGAGGGTGCCGAGATCACCACCACGGGAGCCGCCGGTCTTGCGGGCGAGGTACGCGGTGCGCAGCAGGGCGTTGCGCTGCTTGACCACCCGTTCGTAGTCGGCGCGTACGCCCGCGTAGCGGGGTTGGCGGTTGACCAGGAGGTCGTCGAGGTAGCGGCGACGTTCGGCCGGGTCACCGCGTACCAGTTCCAGGTCCTCCGGAGCGAACAGCACCAACCGCAGCGCGCCGAGCACGTCGCGGGCCCGCCGGGCGGGTGACCGGCCCAGGCGGGCGCGGTTGGCCCGACCCGGCACGATCTCCAACTCGACGAGGAGTTCCCGCCCGTCGTGCACGACCGCGCAACGGATCACCGCCGACGAGGCGCCCATCCGAACCAGCGGCGCGTCCGTGGCGACCCGGTGCGAGTCCAGGGTCGCCACGTAACCCAGCGCCTCGACGAGGTTGGTCTTGCCGACGCCGTTGGCGCCGATCAGAACGTTCGCCCCCGGCTGGAGGTCGACGGCAACCCGCTCGTACGAGCGGAAGTCGACCAGTTCCAGCCGGTGAACGTACACAGGGTGTGGATGCCGCTCAGCGCTTGTGGACAGCGTGGCCGCCGAACTGCTGACGCAGCGCGGAGACGGCCTTCATGGCGGGTGAGTCGTCCTGTCGGGAGGCGAACCGGGCGAACAGCGAGGCGGTGATGACGTTCAGCGGTACGGCGAGCCGGACCGCTTCGTCGACCGTCCAGCGCCCCTCGCCGGTGTCCTCGGTGTAGCCGCTCAGGTCGGCCAGCTCCGGGTCCTCGTCGAGAGCCCGGTCCAGCAGGTCGAGCAGCCAGGAGCGGACGACGGTGCCCTCGCGCCAGGACTTGATGACGCCCGGCACGTTGGTCACCAACTCGGAGGCCGACATCAGCTCGTAGCCCTCGGCGTAGGCGTGCATGAGGCCGTACTCGATGCCGTTGTGCACCATCTTCGAGTAGTGCCCGGCGCCGACGGGGCCCGCGTGGACGAACCCGAACTCGCCCTCCGGCTTGAGAGCCTGGAAAAGCGGCATGAGCCGGTCGACGTGCTCCTGGGCGCCGCCGACCATCAGCCCGTAGCCGTTCTGCCGGCCCCAGACGCCCCCGGAGACGCCGACGTCCACGTAGCCGATGCCGCGCGCATTGAGCCGCTCGGCGCGGGGAGCGTCGTCGCTGAAGCGGGAGTTCCCGCCGTCGATGATGATGTCGCCCTCGCCGAGCACGTCGGCGAGTTCGTCGATCGTGGCGTCGGTGACGCCGGCCGGCACCATGATCCACACTGCGCGCGGTGATTCGAGCTTTTGCGCCAGCTCGGCGAGGTCCGCCGCGTCGCTCAGCTGCGGGTTGTGATCGAATCCGACCACTTCGTGGCCGGCAGCCCGCAACCGCTCGCGCATGTTGCCGCCCATCCGGCCGAGTCCTACCAGGCCGAGCTGCATTTGTTCCTACCTCCGTGGATCTGGTGTTGCTGGGCCGATCAGCGAGAAACGCGGATCGGCATGATGAGGTACCGATACCCCGGAATGACCTCACCATCCTCGCCGGCGGGTGAGATCACCGCCGGCTTGAAAGCGTCGACGAACGAGAGTACGGCGGTCTGCGAACCCAGGTTTGCCAGGCCGTCGATGAGGTACTGCGGGTTGAAGCCGATGGTCAGCGCGTCACCGGTGAAGGTGGCCTCCATCGCCTCGCTCGCCCGCGCCTCCTCGGAGCCGCCAGCCTCGACCACCAGCCCGTCGGCGCTGAAGCTGAGCAGCACCGGGGTGGTGCGCTCGGCCACCAGGGCGACCCGCTTGACCACCTCGATCAGCGTGCTGACCGGAACCCGGGCCTCGGCGTTGTGGGTGGCCGGGAAGAGCGAACGCACCGGCGGGTAGTTGGCGCCGTCGAGCAGCCGGCTGGTGGTACGACGGGTGCCGCCCGCGAGGCCGACCATGCCCTCGCCCGCCGCGCCCTGGGCGAGGGCGAGGGTGACCTCGCCGCCCAGCGGCCCGAGGGCCTTGGCGGTGTCGTTCAGGGTGCGGGCCGGAACCAGGGCGTTGATGCTCACGTCGGGGTCGTCGGGCCGCCACTGGATCTCGCGCAGCGCCAACCGGTACCGGTCGGTGGCGAGCATCGACAGCGTGTTGCCGGAGAGCTCGACCCGGACGCCGGTCATCATCGGCAGCGTCTCGTCCCGGCCGGCGGCGATGGCCACCTGGGCGACCGCGGTGGCGAAGGACGCGGCGTCGACCGTGCCGGCGCTCTGCGGCATCTCGGGCAGGGCGGGGTAGTCCTCCACCGGCATGGTGGGCAGGGTGAACCGGGCACTGCCGCAGACCAGCTCGAGGTGGGCGCCGACCGCGGCGATGTCGACCGGCTTGGCCGGCAACGCCTTGGTGATCTCGGCGAGCAGGCGGCCGGAGACCAGCGCGGCGCCGTCGGCGTCACCCTGCACCTCGACGGTCACCTGGCTGGAGACCTCGTAGTCGAAACCGGAGACCCGCAGGTTGCCGTCGGTGACGCGGAGCATCACCCCGGCGAGCACCGGTACGGACGGCCGGTTCGGCAGGCTCTTCGCGGTCCACGCCACGGCCTCGGCGAGCGCGTCGCGCTCCACTCGGAACTTCATCAATGCCTCCGCGTCGACGTCAGCGACAACTCTCTCATGCCGACCGCTGCCTACCGTCCCGCCCAACCGTGCGGGTGTCCATCGCACCTTAGGGCGCGGGGACATCGGCTGTGCGCCCGACCCCATGGATCGTGTCGATGCTGACCGGCCTGTCCGGCAGCGTTCGGCACGATCCACAGAAAGCCCAACGGTGATGATTGGTTTTTGTTCTCTTAGAAGAGATAACCCATAGTCTTCATCGCACCTGTGCAAACTGTGGAGAACTCAAATCCCCGCAGCTCAGAGCGGTTATCCCCCGGTGGGTTGCCTGTGGAGAACCGGGTGTGAAACCGCCTTGTGTATCCACAGCCCGCCGACGTGGGCCGGTTGTCCACCGTTGTCCACCGGTTGTCCACCGGTAATCCACCGACTTTCTCCCCAAGCCTGTGGACGGCCGAGAAGATCACCATTGCTGTTGTCCCCAGAACCTTCAACAGCTCGTACACAGGCCGACGATCATCGGTGGATAACTCTCTCGTTGTCCCCAGCCGTCCACAGCGTCGTACACAGGGTTTCTCCACAGCCTGTGGGTAACCGGCGGCGGACGGACCGTAGTTATCCACCGACGGTGGATAACGAGTTGTGGACAACGAGTGAGCATCGAGGTGGACACGGCACCGATCCTGTGGCCTACACCATGTCGAGGGTCAAGCCGAAGCCCTCACCCGGCGACGAATTCGGGTGCCCGCAGAGTGGAGTCAGCCCGCCGGAGAGCAGAAAAAGACGCCCGGCCGGATCTCCGGCCGGGCGTGTCCCGGGGTCGCGTCGCGGCGTACCCCTCAGGTGTTCTGCTTGATCCGGTTCGTCAGCTCGGCGATCTGGTTGTAGAGCGAACGCCGTTCGGCCATCTGCTGGCGGATCTTGCGGTCCGCGTGCATCACGGTGGTGTGGTCCCGGCCGCCGAAGGCCTGCCCGATCCTCGGCAACGACAGCTCGGTCAGCTCCCGGCACAGGTACATGGCCACCTGGCGGGCGTTGACCAGCACGCGCGAGCGGGACTGGCCGCGCAGGTCCTCCAGGCTCACCCCGAAGTAGTCGGCGGTCGAGGCCATGATCTGGTCGGCGTTGATCTCCGGCCCGGCGCCGTCGGGCATGAAGTCCCGGAGCACCTCCTCGGCCAGGGACAGCTCGACAGTCGACCGGGTCAGGCTGGCGAACGCCGTCACCCGGATCAGCGCGCCCTCCAGTTCCCGGATCGAGTTCGACACCCGGGAGGCGATGAACTCCAGCACGTCCGGCGGGGCGTACATCCGCTCCTGCGCCGCCTTCTTCTGCAGGATCGCGATCCGGGTCTCCAAATCCGGTGGCTGGATGTCGGCCAGCAGTCCCCACTCGAACCGGGTTCGCATCCGGTCCTCGAGGGTGGCGAGCTGACGCGGCGACCGGTCGGAGGTGATGACGATCTGCTTGTTGGCGTTGTGCAGGGTGTTGAAGGTGTGGAAGAACTCCTCCTGCGTACGCTCGCGGTTCTCCAGGAACTGGATGTCGTCGATCAACAGGATGTCGACGTCGCGGTAGCGCCGCTGGAACGCGCTGGTCTTGTCGTCCCGGAGCGAGTTGATGAAGTCGTTGGTGAACTCCTCGGTCGAGACGTACCGGACCGAGCGGGCGTTGCCGAGCGTCGTGGCGTAGTGCCCGATGGCGTGCAGCAGGTGCGTCTTGCCCAACCCGGAGTGCCCGTAGATGAACAGCGGGTTGTACGCCTTCGCCGGCGACTCGGCCACCGCCACGCTCGCCGCGTGGGCGAACCGGTTGGACGAGCCGATGACGAACGTCTCGAACATGTACTTCGGGTTCAACCGGTTGCCGCCGGTGTCGGCGCCGGGCAGTCGGCGCTCGTCACGCCCGCCGGGGCGGTGATCCATCCCGCTGCGACCCGGGCCGCTGTCCGTCCCCCCGTCCCGGGGCAGTGAACGGATCACGTGCTGGTCCCGGGGCGACGTGGCGTCCTCGCGGTAGCGGGGCTCGTAGGGCCGGGTGTCGGGGCCGGGCGCATCGAGTCGGGCCGCCTGCTCGTCGTACCCGCGCCGCTCGTGCGCCGGTCGAGGCGCCCGCGTCGGCTCGACGAAGGCAGTGCTGAACAGTGCCTCCTGCCCGTCCCGGCTGGCCGGAATCAAGCCGGACCGGTGCGTGTCGACGGCCGACGCGGGCGGTGGACCCGCCGGCGCCGGCGGTACGGCGGTATCGGGCATGCGCGACGCGAGGTGTTGCTCGGGGATGGCGTCGTCGGCCACGCCCCGTCCGGGGTACTCGTCCCCGAGCGGACCCGACGACGGGTCCGCGACGTCCAGCGGCCCGGGCTCGGGCGTGCTGCGGTAGACGGTGCCGGCCGGGCGGCCGGCGGCGTCCTCGGCCACCCGCACGGTCACGGCGACCTGGATCGGCCGGCCGAGCCGGCGGGTCAGCGCCTCGGTGATCGCCGGGCGGAGCCGCGACTCGATCACGTCCCGGGTGAAGGCGTCCGGTACGGAGAGCAGCGCGGTGTCCTCGACGATCGCCCGTAGCCGGGTCAGTCGGAGGTAGGCGCGTTGCTGGGCGGAGATGATCTCGTCGGCGAGCTCGTCGGTCGCCGCCAACCACACCGCGGCAAGGTCGGTCGTACCGGCCACCGTCGTGCCACCCCCTCGCCTCTGCTCCCGGCCGCCGCTGTCTGCCAGCCGGCCGTTCCGGGCCCGCCGCGTACACGGGTGGAACATCACCCACCCGGACAACTGACCAGCGCTCGTCCACAGGTTATCCACAGCCTGTGCACCGACCGATTGTGGCCGCCCGCCGGGCGCGGGACCAGCCCCTGCCTGGACGGCCGCTGAAGCGGGTTCACCGTGCCGAACGATTCACCAGCGTGTCCGGTCTTGCCTGCGCGCGACGACCGGAGCATCCGACGCTCACCGCAATCGGGCACGGTAACAGCGTTGTCCCTGCCCCATCAACCGGCGACGCGGCAGCGACCTTGTCGGCATCAGCGAAAACCGCCCCTTCGGTCTCGGGCGCGTCCCGATCTCCCCCCGCTGTGGGTGTTTGACGGTCATTGCACCCCTGCGTAGGCTGGAGCGGCTGCTCTCTCGCCCTCTGCTAGGGTGATGGGTGCTTGCTGCCCGTGGTCGTTTCCCCGCACCGCCGGTCCCGATCCGCAGGGCAGCACCGAACGGTGGCCATCGTCGAGGTGGCCTGGACCACCCCACGACCCCGGCGATCCCGTCGCCCGGGGCGCGTACGAAAACGGAGAGCCTGACGTGAGCAAGCGCACCTACCAGCCGAACAACCGCCGGCGCGCGAAGACCCACGGCTTCCGGCTGCGCATGCGCACCCGTGCCGGCCGTGCCATCCTCTCGAGCCGCCGCGCCAAGGGGCGCGCCACCCTGTCGGCCTGAGCCGACCGGGTCGGTCCGGGGGACGTGGGCAGTCGTGCTGGCCGCCGCACAGCGACTGCGGCGCAGCACTGACTTCGCCGCAGCGGTTCGCGGTGGCCGCCGCGTCGGCCGAGGTGCCGTCGTGGTCCATCTGACCGTGCCGGCGACCACCGACCCCAGCACGACGATCTCGCCGAAGCCGGCGTGGGAGTCCGGGGCGGAGCAACCCTCCGCCCCGGCCCGCGCCGGCTTCGTCGTGTCCAAGGCCGTCGGCAACGCGGTGGTTCGCAACAAGGTCCGCCGTCGACTGCGGGCGCTGGTCCGGGAGCGGCTGGGCGCGCTGCCCGACGGCAGCACCCTCGTCGTCCGGGCGCTGCCCGCCGCGGCCGAGGCTTCCTACACCCGGCTCACCACCGACCTGGAGGCCGCCATCGCGGTGGCCCGGTCGCCGCGGGAGAGGCGGGCCCGGTGAGCACCGACCCGACCGCCACACGCCCGACGTCAACCGGTGCCAGGGTGCTGATCGCGCCCATCATCGCGTACCGTCGGTGGATAAGTCCGGCACTGCCGGCCCGCTGTCGGTTCTACCCGTCGTGCAGTGCGTACGCCCAGGAAGCCCTCGTGCGGCACGGCGCGCTCCGGGGAGCCGCGCTGGCGGTCCGCCGGTTGCTGCGCTGCCACCCCTTTCACCCTGGTGGACATGACCCGGTGCCGGAGCCGGGCAGCCGCCGTCGTGCTGATGTGACTGGAGCCCCGAATTGAGTCTGAGTCTCGACTGGATCTACTACGCGATTTCGTGGATCCTGCTGACCTGGCACTCGGCGTGGGACGCCATCGGGGTGCCGGTCGGCGCGGTGGTCGGCACGAACTTCGCCTGGATCCTGTCCATCATCTTCCTGGTGGTCACCGTCCGGGTGATCCTGTTCCCGGTCTTCGTCAAGCAGATCAAGTCGCAGCGGGCCATGCAGGCGCTCCAGCCCAAGGTCAAGGAGCTGCAGGAGAAGCACAAGGGTGACCGGGAGACGCTCCAGAAGGAAATGATGGAGCTCTACCGGAAGGAAAAGGCCAACCCGCTCATGGGCTGCCTTCCGATGTTCCTCCAGATCCCCGTCTTCCTGGGCCTCTTCCACGTGCTGCGCCGGCTCGACCCGTTCAAGCCCGAGGACAAGAAGACGATCTACGGCTGGACCGTAGACCAGTTCAACAGCGCCTCTCACGCGAAGCTCTTCACGGCCCCGCTCGCCGGCAAGTTCGGCTCCACCGCCGACGAGCTGGCGCGACTCAACGCCAACGGCAACATCACGAAGATCATTGCTGGTGTCCTGGTCCTGGTGATGATCGCCACCACGTATCTGACCAGCCGTCAGATGATCCTCAAGACCGGCTGGGCGGAGGACCCGCAGCAGCGGATGATCCAGCGACTGATGCTCTACGGCATCCCCGCGTCGCTGCTGATCTCCGGCGCGATCTTCCCGATCGGTGTGATCATCTACTGGGTCACGAACAACCTCTTCACCCTCGGACAGCAGCAGTGGGTGCTGCGGAAGTTCCCGCCGCCGGTGACCGCCAAGAAGGCCACCGCCCCCGCTGCCACTCGCAGCCCGGTGCAGCCCGCCAAGTCCGGCGGCCTGTTCGGTCGCGGCAAGGCTGCCCCGGCGGCCCCGGTCAAGGCGGCCGCGCCGAAGGTGGCCGGCCCGAAGCCGGGTGCCAAGCCCGCCAACCCGAAGAAGAGCCCCCCGGCCAAGCGGCAGGGCTGACCCCCGTGTGGCCGTCGTCGGGCAACCGGCGACGGCGCAACCCCGCACCGAGCAGCCGCCGTACGGCCGGCGCCGGGCGGAACCGACCGCGTGCGGCGCGGTCACGGGCGACACTGCCCGTACAGACGTGCCCGTGGGCACCGGCGACCTCCCGCCGGCCTCCGGGAAACCAGCGGACCCGACGGTCCAGCCGAGCGAGTACGGAGATGAGACCGTGACCGAGACCAGCATCCCCCGCGCCGAGCAGTCCCTGGACGAGGAGGAGACCGCGACGCTCGCGGTGGACGACGACGACACCGACACCGACACCGACGACGACGACACCGAGGCCCCGGCCGGCGGTCGTGAGAAGAAGAGCGCGGGCGAGAGCGACCTGTTCCGGCAGAGCGAGATCGCGGCCGACTACGTCGAAGGACTGCTCGACATCCTCGACTACGACGGGGACATCGACGAGCTCGTCGCCGGTGGCCGTCCCGTCGTCGAGGTGGTCGGCGCCGGCCTCCAGAACCTCGTGGGTCAGCGCGGTGCCACCCTGGATGCGCTCCAGGAGCTGACCCGGCTCGCCGTCTTCCGGCAGACCGGTACGCCGAGTCGGCTGCTGCTCGACGTCGGTGGCTACCGGACGAACCGCCGCAAGGAACTCGCCGCCGTCGCCAAGAACGCCGTCGAGAAGGTCAAGGAGTACGGCGAGCCCGTGCGCCTGGACGCGATGAACGCGTTCGAGCGCAAATGCGTCCACGACGTGGTCAACGCCATGGCAGGCGTGGCGAGCGAGTCGGAGGGCGTCGAGCCGAACCGTCGCATCGTCGTACGGCCGGCGGACTGACTCCGTTGACCCACGACGACACCACGGCTGACGCCGTGACCGGCCCGGGCGGTACGCCGTCCGGGCCGTCCCCTGTCCGGCGTGACGATCCGACGGGGCACGAGGGGGTAGTCGATGTCACACTGCCGCCCGAGCTGGCCCCGGCCGCACTGACCCTCTTCGCTGATCGGCTCGACCTGGCCGCCGCGTACGCCGAACTGCTGGCTACCGACGGGGTGCTCCGGGGTCTGATCGGCCCGCGCGAGGCACCCCGGATCTGGGACCGTCACCTCCTGAACTGCGCTGCGGTGGTCGAGCGGATTCCGAGCGGCGCGAGCGTGCTCGACGTGGGCTCCGGCGCCGGCCTACCCGGTCTCGTGCTGGCCATCGCGCGCCCCGACCTGACGGTCACGCTGATCGAGCCGCTCGCGCGACGGACGTCGTTCCTCGTCGAGGTCGTGGAGCGGCTCGGCCTGACCCGATCGGTCCGGGTGTTCCGGGGTCGGGCCGACGAGGCCGCCAGCGGATCGAGTGGCTGGGAACCGATCAGCGGTGACGTGGTGACCGCCCGCGCGGTCGCACCGCTGGACCGGCTGGCGACCTGGTGCCTGCCCCTCGCGGTACGCGGTGGGCGCCTGCTGGCTCTCAAGGGATCGTCCGCCGCCGCCGAGATCGAGGAGCACGCCGACACCGTGGCGCGGCTCGGCGGCGGGGATGCGGCCGTGCACCTCTGCGGTGTCGGTGTGATCGACCCGCCTACGACCGTGGTGGAGATCGTCCGGGAGCGGATGGTCGGCACGGCTCGGTCGGCGGCGAGCAAGCGCTCCCGCGGTGGGCACGCCCGCCGCCGCTGACGGCCGCGCCATCGGGCGTCCCGGCCGACGGGTTGCCTCGTTGTATCGGTACGGATGGACGAGGGAATGAGAACCCGACGTGGACCAGCCGCGCCCGTCCGCCGTAGGCTGACCGCGCGTCGATAATGTGGAGCGGCCGACGGACGTCGCGGACTCCGACCGCTCCCGAGGGGCCGTACGCTCCGGGGTGCGAGCGCGGTGTGGCCAAGTTGACCGGGGCGCGGACCGACCATCCGAAGCGGGCAGGGATGACAGGTGCATGACGACGGCAGGTACGACGATCCACGCGTGACCGGGTCAACCGGCGACCCTGTTTCACGTGAAACCGACTACCCGAACTGGTCGCCCGGTGCCGCCGGAGCGCCCGTGCCGGCGGCCGACGATCCGCTCGTCTCGCGGGACGAGGCTGCGGTTCCGATCGCCGGGCCGGAGCCGACTGCCGGTCGCCGGTCGGCCGACGGGCCGAGTCGACCGGTCAACGCCGCCGACGTACGGCAGACGCCCGGTCGACGGAACACTGCCGCAGCGGTTCGCTTCGAGTCCGCGGTACCGCACCAGCCCACCGCCGCGGCGACACGCGACGCCACGCCGGTGGTTCCAGACGTACCGGTCGCGTCGGCCGAGTCGCTGGCGGCGGTCGCGGCCGACCCCACGTACGTTTCACGTGAAACCCCGACGCGCGAAGAGGATGACCCACCGTTGGCTATGGAGGCGATGCGCGCCGTGCAGATCCTGAATCCCAGTGGCGAGGTGACCATGCCTCGACCGGACCGGACCCGGGTCATGTGCGTCGCCAACCAGAAGGGCGGCGTGGGTAAGACCACGACCACGGTCAACCTCGCGGTGGCACTCGCCCTGCACGGCAACCGGGTGCTCGTGGTCGATCTGGACCCGCAGGGCAACGCGTCGACCGGCCTCAACGTGCCGCACCACACCGGTATCCCCGACGTCTACGACTGCCTGATCAACAGCGTCCCGCTGTCCGAGGTGGCGCAGGCGGTCGAGGGCATCCCCAACCTGTGGTGCGTACCGGCCACGATCGACCTCGCCGGCGCGGAGATCGAGCTGGTGTCGGTGGTCGCCCGTGAGTCACGCCTCGACCGGGCGATCGCCGCGTACCCGGGCCAGTTCGACTACGTCTTCATCGACTGCCCGCCCTCGCTCGGCCTGCTCACGGTCAACGCCCTGGTCGCCGCGCAGGAGGTGCTGATCCCGATCCAGTGCGAGTACTACGCGCTGGAGGGGCTCAATCAGCTCATCAACAACATCAACCTGGTGCGGCAACACCTCAACCCGAAGCTCGACGTCTCCACCATCCTGCTCACGATGTACGACCGCCGTACCCGCCTCGCGGACGCGGTCGAGCAGGACGTTCGGAACCACTTCGGCGACAAGGTCCTTCAGGCGGTCATCCCCCGCAACGTGCGGGTGTCCGAGGCACCCAGCTACGGCCAGTCGGTGATGACCTACGATCCCGGTTCGCGGGGCGCCACGAGCTACTTCGAGGCCGCCCAGGAGATCGCCGAGCGGGGCGTCAAGGAGCCGGTGGGCCGGAATGCGTAGTGGGAACAAGTCGCTGGGAGGCGTTGCATGAAGAACCGTCCTCGGGGCGGTCTGGGACGGGGCCTGGGCGCTCTCATCCCGACCGGGCCGGTGCCGGGTGCCGCCGGCACCGCGACGGCCGAGCCGGAGAGCGGGCACGGTGATGTCGACGAGGGCATGCCGGACGCCGCCGTCCTGACGGCACCGGTGAGCGCCAGCGTCCACCAGCCGGAGCCCGTGCTCAGTCCCGTGCCGGGTGCCCGGTTCGCGGAGATCCCGGTCGACGCGATCGTGCCGAACCCCAAGCAACCCCGCCAGGTCTTCGACGAGGAGGCGCTGGAGGAGCTGAAGACCTCGATCCGGGAGGTCGGCTTCCTGCAGCCGATCGTCGTGCGGCAGCTCGACGACGAGAAGTACGAGCTGGTGATGGGCGAGCGCCGTTGGCGTGCCGCCCAGGCGGTGGGACGGGACAACATCCCGGCGATCGTCCGGGACACCCGCGACGACGCCATGCTCCGCGATGCGCTGCTCGAGAACATCCACCGGGCCAATCTGAACCCGCTGGAGGAGGCCGCCGCGTACCAGCAGTTGCTGGAGGAGTTCGGCGCCACTCACGAGGAGTTGGCCCGCCGCATCGGCCGCAGCCGGCCCCAGATCTCCAACACGATCAGGCTGCTCAATCTGCCGGCCCAGGTGCAGCGCCGGGTCGCTGCGGGCATCCTGTCCGCCGGGCACGCCCGCGCGTTGCTGAGCCTCGACGAGTCGGAGGCGCAGGAGCAGCTGGCGCTGCGGATCGTCGCCGAAGGGCTGTCGGTGCGGGCGACCGAGGAGATCGTGGCCCTGGCGCTCAACGACGGCTCGGCGAAGAGCCAGGCCGCCAAGCGACGGCCGAAGCCGCACGCACCCGCCCTGACCGATCTCGCCGACCGCCTGTCGGATCGCTTCGACACTCGGGTGAAGGTCGACATCGGCCGGAGCAAGGGCAAGATCACGATCGAGTTCGCCACCGTGGATGATCTGGAACGCATCGTCGGCATCATCGGTGTGCCGGAGGAGGGGGCGCAGGACTGACGGTCCTGGCTCCGCCAGAGGCCGCGTCTCCCCTTGGGGACGCGGCCTTTCTGTGTACGTCCCCGTTTCACGTGAAACGGGGACGCCGGAGGCGGCTGCCGGCCAGGTGTCCCCGGGGCGCATCTGACTCGTGTTCATCGCTGGGAGTCGCTTGCCGGGGACAGATGGCGGTACCGGCGGCCCGAGGCCGTGTTGTTCGCGAGCTTCGAGGGGGACGTGGGCGTCACGCCGCGCCCTCGACGACCTAGGTGCCGTCGTTCGACCTTCACAGCCTCTGACGTCGCCGTAGACGGTTTGATCGACCCGAGGCACCCTCGACCGCCGCGAAGGCGGCAGCGACGCCCTCAGCCGGCGGGCGAGGCCACTGCTCATCGGGCCCGCACAGCCACTGCGGCAGGACGGTTCTGGGAGTCGGCCCGTTTCACGTGAAACACACCCCGGCCGGACGCCACATCCGGGTGCGGTTGTGCCGGTGGGGAGGCCGGCCGATCGCCGAGACGGCGGAGGGTTCGCGCAACGACTGACGGGCCGAAAAGTTATCCACACCGGTTGTCCACAGGCACCCCTCGTTTCACGTGAAACGCCGCGTGAAAGCGGGTGCTGGCCTGTGGATGACGGGGTGTATTCGCGTCCTCGGCAGCCTGTGGATATCGCTCGGCCGGCCGGCGGTGGCGGTCGCAGCGATCGACGACCAGCACTGATCGGGGCGGTCGGAACGGGTCGAACAGGTAGGGACAGCGGTGCCGGACTCGGTTAGGGTCAGCGTCGTGCACGACACCCCTCCCTCAGTCCCGGACTTCACCCAGTGGCCCTCGTTTCCCTTCGAGGGCGACCTGCGGGTGAAGCAGCTCGACGACCCGGTCCCGGTCGAACCGCCCCGCAAGGGTGAGGGTCTCCGGGAATGCACCGCCTGCAACGCACCCGACGACGCCTACATCTGGGTGGGAGAGCGGTGGCGGGTCCGCGCCATGGACCGGCCGACCGGCCTGCCGATGGTCCTCATCCTCGAATCGAGGACCCACCTCGATCTGGGTGACCTGCCGAACCTGCTCGCCGCCGAACTGGGGGTGATGACGGTACGTCTGGAGCGAGCCATCCGGTCGTTGGACGGCGTGGCGCGGGTGCATGTGAACCGGTGGGGCGACGGCTCCGCCCACCTGCACATGTGGTTCCTCGCCCGGCCGTACGGTCGGCTCCAGCTTCGGGGGACCTTCCTGTCCCTGTGGGACTCCATCCTGCCGCCGATCTCCGAGGAGCAGTGGCGGGAGAATCTGGCCCTCGTCGCCGCCTGGCTGGCCGAGTTCGGTGGCCGCCCGTTGGCCGAGCCGCCCCGCATCCAGTGGCAGGCCCCGTCGAGCCTGTTGGCTCAGTCCGCCGCGGCGGCACACGCCGCAGCCGCTCAGGAGGAAGCCGTGTCGGTCATCGAGGCCGCCGAGGAAATCCCCGAGCCGGTCGAGGACGCCGACGGCAACGTCGATGGCGACCTCGGTTCAGAGTCGCAGGCTGCGGCGGAGAACCAGTCTGTGGACAGCGACGACCCGGTAACGGCCTTCGCTGGCGACGCCCACGGGTCGACAGCCGCGATAGCGTCCGAGCCGAAGTCGCCCGTCAGCCCCGTACTCGACGCCCCGGTGGTCGAATCGGTCGCCGACGGCACGACGTCCTCGGAGCCGGAACGCGACGCCGAGGATTCGGGACCAGCGACTCCGGTCGTCCCCGCTCAGCGGAGGGCCCCCACCGACGACGCCAGTGACGGCGAAGTCACCCCGCCCGACGTGAGCGCCCCTCGCTGATTGCCGGTTGCGCGTGGGGTTGGCGGATGGCCGTCCGGATGTCACGCCATCCCCACGCCGCTAACGGCGGAGGGTGCCGGGTGAGGCCCGCGCGCCTGATCAACGCACTCAAGGCCGCCGGCTGCGCCTGGATCGACCCCGACAAGGCCGCACCCTTGACGGCATCGTGCTCGACACCGCGCCCCGCTGACCGTCGTGGCCGGACGGCGACGCTCGACCGCAGCGTCAGACGCGCGGGTCGCGGGGATCCGAGGGGCCTCAGGGGCACCGGACGTGACTCGCGACCCCCATGTCGGGACTCCGTCGCGGTGGCTGCCTGCCTAATCTGCGTGGACTACAGCCTTGCTGCCGATGCCGAGTGCACGGGAGAGCCGCACCATGGCTCGGGCGATGCGGGAAGGCATGGAGTCCGGGGCTGGGATGGCGATCGGTCGTACGCGGCCGTTGTGCAGCGCGGTGAACCGCCATCCCTCGGGCGTGCGGACCGCAACGAGAGTCTGGCGGGACAGACGCCTCTTCGGTAGTTGGGAGCGCCACGGCATCTGGACCGAGGCGGTGCCATGGACGAGGGCGATGTCGGGGCTGAGGTAGCGGATGGATTCGATGTCACCGACCAGCGCCGAGCCGGCGAGCACGCCCCGGAAGAGCTGGTCGTGGGCGCGCTGCATCGGCTTTCGCCCGATGGCGCGGGTGCCGTCGTACGAGACGTAGTCGGAGTCCTCGGTGAAGCAGGCTGCGTAGGCGACGGCATCGTTGTCCGTCCAGGCCTGCTTGAGGCGGTGGAAGAGAGCTGTGATCTCGTGGTCGTCGGTAGCCATGCCTACACTCCCCTAGTACTATTCGATGGTCGAACATTACGATAGCAGGAGTCTTCGAGTGTCGAAACATGATCTGATCGGCTCGGTGGCCGCCGAACTCCGGCTGCTGCAGCAGAGCTTCGATGCCTTCGACGAGGCCGCCGCCGCCACCCTCAAGCTCAACCGAACGGACCTGCGGGCGTTGGACCTGCTCCTGGCCGGTGAGGGCTGCCTGTCGGCTGGCGAACTCAGCCATGCCTTGAAACTCAGCCCGGCCGCCACAACCACCGTCATCGACCGACTTGAGCGCACCGGATTCGCGGGCCGGATCTCCGACCCGCACAACAGGAGGCGTGTCCTCGTTGCCGCGACCGACGCGGCTCGCGCCGCTGAGCGAGACATATACGCACCGGTTGGTGTCGCCGGAGCCCAAGCCCTCGCCGACTACAGCCTCGACCAGCTCGCCACGATCCTGCACTTCCTGCAGACTGCCCGCCACGTGCAGGAGGATCAGGCGACGCGGCTCAGCCGACACGAACCCGACAATCTCTGACGCCTCACCGGTTGCGGCGTGGTGCGCAACGTCTCCCGGGCTGGCGGCGTCTCGGCATGCCGGCCGAACCCGTCCCCCTCCGCCCGGGATAGAAGGTTACCGCCAGGTCAGGACGCCTGTCGGGCGGCGGCCCGGGTGACGAGCGAGCCGACCAGGCGGCCGAAGTCCAGGCCGGCCGCCTGGACGGCCAACGGCAGCAGGGACGTCTCCGTCATGCCGGGCGAGACGTTGACCTCCAGCACGTGCGGCCGGCCGTCGGCGTCCACGATCACGTCGACCCGCGACAGGTCCCGCAGTCCGAGGGCGGTGTGTGCGGCGAGCGCCACGTCGGCCACCGAGGCTGCCACCTCCGGCTCCAACCGGGCCGGAGCGTGCCACGTGGTCCGGCCCGCCGTGTAGCGGGCGGCGTAGTCGTACACGCCGTTGCGCGGCACGATTTCCACCGGCGGCAGTGCCTGCGGCCCGTCCCCCAGGTCGATCACGGAGACCGCCACGTCCATGCCGGGCACGTACCGCTCCACGAGAGCCGTCGAGTCGTACGCGAAGCACCCGACCATCGCGGCGGGGAGCGATGCGGCGTCCCGGACCACCGCGGCGCCCAGACCCGACCCGCCCTGCGCCGGCTTGACCATCAGCGGGAGGCCGAGCCGGTCGGCGATGCGGTCCAGCACGGCCACCGCGCCGAGTTCGGAGAAGCGGTCGTGCGGCAGGGCCACCCAGTCGGGGGTGGGGATGCCGGCCTCGCGGAGGACCGCCTTGGCGGACGGCTTGTCCCAGGCGAGCCGGGAGGACCGGGCGTCGCAGCCGACGTACGGGACGCCGCACAGGTCGAGCACCCCCCGCAGCGAGCCGTCCTCGCCGGTCGCGCCGTGCAGGGCGATCACGACGGCGTCCGGCGGGTCGACCGTGAGGGACGGCAGGAGAGCCACGTCGGCATCCCGCAGCTCGGCCTCGACGCCGACGGCACGCAGCGCGTCGAGCACCCGTCGGCCGGAGCGCAGCGACACGTCCCGTTCGTAGGAGAGCCCGCCGGCGAGGACCAGCACCCGCAGGTCGGCCGCGACGGGGGTATCGGTCACGGAGAAGCGCTCGGCAGCGGTCGTACCCATGCCGGCATCATGCCAAGTCGGGGCCCGGCACGTCGGAGCCGGGCCGGCCGCGACGGCCCGCGGCACCGCCCACGGCACCGAAGACGCGGCGCGTCGCGATCTCCTGCTCCATGACACCCGCGAGCCGGCGTACGCCCTCACGGATGCGCTCGGGGGGCGGGAAGCTGAAGTTCAGCCGCATCGCGCCGGTGCCCGTCCCGTCGGCATAGAAGCCGGTGCCGGGCACGTAGGCGACCCGGGCGGCGATGGCGCGCGGCATCATGGCCTTGGAGTCCAGTCCGTCCGGCAGGGTGGCCCAGACGAAGAGCCCGCCGGCCGGGGTGGTCCAGCTGGTGCCCTCGGGCATCAGGTCGGCCAGCGCGTCGAGCAGGGCGTCGCGGCGTTCGCGGTAGACCTCGCGGTAGACCTTGAGCTGCTGCCGCCACGGCATCGTGCCGAGGTAGGTGGCCACGGCGGCCTGCGCGTAGCCGCTGGGGCAGAGGATCTGCGCCTCGCTCGCGATCACCAGCTTGTCGCGGACGGCGTGCGGCGCCAGGATCCAACCGACCCGCAGGCCGGGAGCGAAGGTCTTGGAGAAGGTGCTCAGGTAGAAGACGCCGTCGCGCCGCCGGGCCCGCAGCGGCGCCGGGGCCTCGCCCTCGAAACCCAGCTGGCCGTACGGGTCGTCCTCGATCACGAGCAGGCCGGCGCGCTCACAGATGTCGAGGACGCGCTCCCGGCGCTCCTCGCTGAGCGTCACGCCGGCCGGATTCTGGTAGGTGGGGATGGTGTAGAGGAACTTGACCCGGCGGCCGGCCCGGGCGAGGCCGGCGATGGCCGTCTCCAACGCCTCCGGGATCAGCCCGTCGTCGTCCATCGGCACATGCACCACCTGCGCCTGGGCGGCCTGGAACACCCCGAGCGCGCCCACGTACGTCGGGCCCTCGGCGAGCACCACGTCACCGGGGTCGAGGAAGAGCCGGGCGACCAGGTCGAGCGCCTGCTGCCCGCCGACGGTGACCACGACGTCCTCGGGTGAGGCGCCGCACGCGGCGTCGATGCCGGAGAGCGCCATGACTTCGCAGATCCGCTCGCGCAGCTCCAGGGTGCCCTGGCCGATGCCGTACTGCAGGGTGGTGACCCCGTGCTCGGAGCCGAGGCGACCGAGCATCTCGCCGACCGCGTCGAGTGGCAGCGCCGCGATGTACGGGGCGCCACCTGCGAGGGACACGACCTCGGGGCGACTGGCCACCGCGAAGAGTGCTCGGATCTCGGAGGCGGTCATCCCGCGCACGCGCCGGGCGTACCGGTCGGTGTAGTCGTCGAGTGTCGTGCCGGTCATGACCTCACCTCGATCGCTGCTCGGGTGGCTCCCGCTCCGGGTACCCCGCCCGCTCGTGACCATGGCGGCGGGACACCGATTGTCGATCCTAGTCGGCGAAAGCCTGGTTGCCGCTCTGCCGGAACGGATCGACCACATGGCGGACCGTCCTGCGGGGGCGGGGATTTGCGCGTCCCCTCCCGTACGGTCGATCGGCGGCGTACGATCGCTCGTCGGAGGCAGGAAGGCCGCGCTGTCGTTCCGTGCCGGTCTCACCACCGAGCCTAACTGTGGGGATGCGCCATATGTCGCGACGTCTGGTCAGCCTGACCCTCGACACGCTGGAGGATCTTCCGCGCCCCTGCCGTCAGTGCGTCTACTGGGAGCTGGATCCGGTCTCCGCCGATCGGGCCTGCGCCGCCGGTGACCCGGGCCTGGAAAAGGAGGCGTGGGTCTCCCAGACCCTGCTGGAGTGGGGTTCCTGCGGCAAGCTCGCGTACGTCGACGGCATGCCGGCGGGCTTCGTGATGTACGCGCCGCCCGCCTACGTGCCCCGCTCGATGGCCTTCCCGACATCGCCGGTCTCTGCCGATGCCGCGCTGTTGATGACCGCCAACGTGGTCGCCGCGTTCGCTGGCGGCGGGTTGGGCCGGATGTTGGTGCAGGGTGTCGCCCGGGACCTGACGAAGCGAGGGATCAAGGCGATCGAGGCGTTCGGCGACGCCAAGTTCGGTGACGCGGACGACCCGGCCGGAGGGTGCGTGGCACCGGCCGACTTCTTCCTCTCCGTCGGCTTCAAGACCGTACGTCCGCATCCCCGTTTCCCCCGTCTGCGCCTCGAACTGCGTACGGCGCTGAGTTGGAAGTCCGACGTCGAGTACGCGCTGGAGAAGCTGCTCGGCTCGATGAGCCCGGAGACGCTGCTCCGGCCGGTCCGGCCCGCGCCGGCCACCCGCTCGACGGGCGGCTGAGCGGGGTCAGTCGACGACGGTGCCGGCGGCCACGACCGCACGCAGCTCGCTGACGTCGAGCGAGCCGGTCGGCACGTCCCGCTCGATCGGGTAGTACATTCGCTGCACAGCCGCCACGATCGCCTCCACCACCCGATCACGGAACCGGGGGTCGACGAGCCGGGCGCGGTCCACGGGCGAGGTGAGGTAGCCGACCTCGACCCGGACCGCCGGCATCCTCGTCAGCCGCAGCAGGTCCCACGCCTTCGCGTGCGTACGGCAGTCCCGCAGCCCGGTCCGCGACACGATCTCCCGCTGCACCAACCCGGCCAGCCGCTCACCGGTCGCCGAGGTCACCCCGTTGTCGGTGCCGTAGTGGTAGGTCGCCACCCCTTCCGCGGCCGGGTTGGCGTGCCCGTCGAGGTGCAGCGAGATGAAGACGTCGGCACCGAGCGAGTTCGCCAGCAGCGCCCGGTCGGTGTCCGGCAGGCACTTGTCGGGCGCGGGACCGCGGGTGAGCTGGACCCGCACCCCGGACGCGGCGAGCCGCCCCTCCAACCGGCTCGCCAGGTCGTGGACGAGGTCCGCCTCCGTCCAGCGCAGTGGTCCGTCCGGCACCACCATGCCCGGATCGGTGCCACCGTGGCCGGGGTCGATGACCACCGTCTTACCGACCAGGGCGGGCCCGGACTGGCGGATCGCGTCGGACTCGCGCAGCCACTGGGGGCGGCCGCCGACGACCTTGCGACCGATCCGGCGCAGCGCGTCCATGGTGTGCGGGCCGCAGGAGCCGTCGGGGGTGAGCCCGACCTCGCGCTGGAACTGCGCCACGGCACGGGAGGTCCGGATGCCGTAGATGGCGTCGGCGCGGCCGACGTCGTACCCCATCTCCAACAGCCGTTCCTGGAGCGACCGGACATCCTCGCCGGTGAGCGGCTCGGGGATCGCGTGGTAGAGCGTGCGGGCGCCGAGCCGCCAGCGTGCGGCGTCCAGCGCGCCCCAGGTCTCCGAGCCGACCCGGCCGTCCACGCTGAGCCCGCGGGACTGCTGGAACGCGCGGACCGCGCGTTCGGTGTCCCGGTCGAACTCGTCGCCGTGCGAGCCGTCGGCGGTGAGCAGGTCGAGGCCGGTGAGGATGGTACGGATCTCCGTGACCGCTGGTCCCCGGTCTCCCGGTCGGATCGGACGCACGCACGACCCCCTCTGCACGAGTCTGGCTGGCCGGGCGGCGGCCCTGGGTTGAGGCTATGCGTTCCAGGGCGGTGACGGGCTCGGGCCCCGGAAAAAACAGCGAACCCCGCACCCGACGAGCGGGTACGGGGTTCGGGGGTGTCCGCGCTGATCAGAGGGCCGACTCGATGAGCCGGACCAGCTCGCCCTTCGGCTTGGCGCCAGCGATCGACCGCACGGGCTGGCCGTTCTTGAAGACGGTGAGGGTCGGCACCGACATGACCCGGTAGGCCCGGGCGGTCTCCGGGTTCTCGTCGATGTTGAGCTTGACGATGGTGACCTGGTCGCCCATCTCGCCCGCGATCTCCTCGAGCAGCGGCGACACCTTGCGGCACGGCCCGCACCACTCGGCCCAGAAGTCCACCAGTACCGGCTTGTCGGCCTGCAGCACGTCAGCGACGAAGCTTGCGTCGGTGACCGCCTTGGTATTTCCCACTATTGCCCTCCTCCGGGATGTGTTTCCTGTTTCAGCTGAGCGTCGCGATGAACCGCTCGGCGTCGAGCGCGGCGGCACAGCCGGTGCCGGCCGCGGTGATCGCCTGGCGGTAGGTGTGGTCGACCACGTCACCGGCGGCGAAGACGCCGGGCACGCTCGTCCGGGTGCTGGGCGCCTGGACCTTCACGTAGCCCTCGTCGTCCAGTTCGACCTGGCCCTGGAACAGCTCACTGCGGGGGTCGTGACCAATCGCCACGAACACACCGGTCACGTCCAGCACCTTGGAATCGCCGGTGTGCACGTTGCGGACCCGTACACCGGTGACCTTGCCGTCAGCGCCGAGGACCTCTTCGACGGTGCTGTTCCACTCGACCTTGATCTTTTCGTTGCTCAGCGCCCGGTCGGCCATGATCTTGCTGGCCCGGAACGAGTCGCGCCGGTGGATGATGGTCACCGAGTCGGCGAAGCGGGTGAGGAAGCTGGCCTCCTCCATCGCCGAGTCACCACCGCCGACGACGACGATGTGCTGGTTGCGGAAGAAGAAGCCGTCACAGGTGGCGCACGAGGAGACACCGTGGCCCAGGTACTCCTGCTCGCCCGGCACACCCAGCGGACGCCAGGCCGAACCGGTGGAGAGGATCACGGCACGGGCCCGGTAGGCGGTCTCGCCGACCCACACGGTGCTCACCGCGCCGGAGCCGGAATCGCCGGTGTCGACCAGCTCGACCCGCGTCACGTCGTCGGTCAGGAACTCGGCGCCGAACCGCTCGGCCTGCTTGCGCATGTTGTCCATCAGCTCGGGGCCGAGGATGCCGTCGGCGAAGCCGGGGAAGTTCTCCACCTCGGTCGTGGTCATCAGCGCACCGCCGGACTGCGCGCCCTCGATGATCAGCGGCTTCAGGTTGGCGCGGGCCGCGTAGACCGCCGCCGTGTAACCGGCCGGGCCGGAGCCGATGATGATCAGGTTGCGGACCTCGTCCACTGCCGTCTCCCGAGTTGTGTGTTCGGCGTCGGCGCGCGCACCGATGCTGATCCGAGTGCCGACGCCTGGGGGACGCCGGCAGCTGACTTCCAGAACGTCATCGTACGAAGCGGAGATTCCCGAGCCGGGCATCGGCGTGGGTCAGGTCACGTGGACGCTCATCGTGCTGCGGAATCACCCTACCCGCGCCGAATACCGGCTGTCCGAGCCGGACCCGGGTACGCCACACTCGGCGCCGCTCACCCAGGCCCAGCGCGCCCCGGTCGTGTCGGTGAACCGGATGACGAGCGCCTGCTCGCCCTGGAACCGCGCGTAGTCGATGACTTCGACGACCAGTGGGCCCGAGCCGTGCTCCGCCGCCACGGACGTCAGGCAGGCGGTCAACGCGGCCTCGTCGGTGAGTCGGGCGAGCTGATTCGACCCGTCGGGGGCGGGCCGCCGGTCCCCTTCGGCGTCCACCCCGGGCTGCCCGCCGGGACCGCTGCCGTTCTCCTCCCGCATCGGAGACTGCGGGCTCGACGTACCGCCGAGGTCCTGCGGGGTGTAGTCGGTACCGCTGTGCAGCGCTGGGCCGGACGTGCGGACCGTCCCGCCGGCAGCGATACCTGCCGGCGCGTTGGCCGGACGGTCCATGGCACCGGAATCGGCGGTGTCGGTGGACAGGTGGTTGAGTCCCAAGCCGAGTACGACGACGGCCGCGGCCGCGACGGCCACCGGGGCGGCGCTGCGGACCCAGCGGCGCTGCCGGCGACCCGGGCCGGTGGCGACGCCGCGCCCCGACTCGGCAGGGGACGGGCTGGTGGGTCGACGCCCGCCCTGTGCCGGCACGGTCACCGGCGTCGCGGCGGCAGGCGCCTCGGACGACACGGTGGCGTCGTCCGTCGGGCTGTCCGCGGCCAGCGCGGCGGCGATTCGTTCGGCGACGTCGGACGGCAGCTCCGGTGGAGGCTCGGCCCAGCGGGCCAGGTCGCTGCGGACCTGCGTCACCGCGGGCGCCAGCAGCGCGTACGCCTCGGCCCAGGCTGGGTCGGCAGCCACCAGCCGGGCGACCTGGGCCTGCTGGGGCGTGCCGTCCAACGCGCCGCCGAGGTAGTCAGCGAGCAGGTCGACGTCGACCTCCCTGAACTCCTCGGCCGTCACGTGTCCTCCTGATTGGCGTCCTGCCGGAAGCGAACCGACCCCGATCCGACGCCCTCGGCCGGGCGTGGGTTCCCCGGCGTGACGCCTGGCACGTCCGGTCCGGCGCCGACCCCTCCGGGACCCGCCGACACCGCCGGACGGAGATGCCCGAGCAGCACCGCCAGCCGGGCCCGGCCCCGGGCACACCGACTCTTCACGGTTCCTTCGGCGACACCGAGGATGCGGGCCACCTCGGCCACCGGATAGCCCTGCACGTCCACAAGTACCAGGGCGGCCCGCTGCTCGACCGGCAGCGCGGCGAGTGCCGCGCGGACGACGAGCGCCGTGTCGTGGTCCTGCGCGGGCGCGGCCGGCTCGACACCGCCGGTGCCCGACCCGTCGCCGGACCGGTTGCCGTCCGGCAGTGGCACGGTGGGGTGCGCCTGCCGACGTCGGATGCGGTCCAGGCAGGCGTTCACCACGATGCGGTGCATCCACGTGGTGACGGCGGAGTCACCACGGAAGCGGGCCGCCGCCCGGTGTGCCGACAGCAGGGCGTCCTGGAGCGCGTCGGCGGCCTCCTCGCGGTCGCCGAGCGTCCGCAGGGCCACCGCCCAGAGTCGGTCGCGGTGCCGGTGGAACAGCGCGGCGAAGGCGTCCCGATCGCCGGCGACGTGGGCGCGCAGCAGCTCAAGGTCAGTTGCCGCGTCGCGCCCGTCCATCACCACGTCCGGCTGATGCGGTGCCCGGGGCGTGCTGCCCGACTCACGAACCCTGGACCGTGATCTCCTGCACTCCGAGCTTGAAGCCGTCGTCGTCGCCGTTGGGCGGCAACTCGGTGAACCAGAGCAGCAGGTACCGGTACTTCTGGTCGGCGTCGAACCCGTTGAAGGTCATCGTGGTGCCGTCGTGCTCCTTGAGGACACCGATCTCCGTCTTGTAGTTCGACACCATCGACTTGTCGCCGTTGGAGGTCGACGGGTAGGTGTTCGTGCCCGCGAGCAGCTTCGCCGTGGCGCCTCGACCGGAGAGCACAGCCTGCACCGACTTCACCGTGTGCGGGGCACCCAGGTCGAGCCAGACACCCATGCCGGACTTGAGGTTCCCGTACGTGGCGTTCGGGTAGCGGTCGGTCTCCCAACCCTTGTCGTTGTCACCGTCGATCATCTTCTTGGCACCGTCGAGCTCGTCCCGCGGGACGCTGTCCGGGTCGACGACCTTGATGTCCTGCACCTTGAGATTGCGAACCGTGGCGGCGGCCGGAGTGGCCTCCCCGGCCGGAGCGCTGGCGCTGGGCGTGGCCCCGGCGGTGTCCTGCGGCTTCTTGTCGTCGTCGCCGAGGGCGCTGATCCCGATGAGCAGGCCGACCAGGGCCACCGCCAGCAGACCCGCGATGCCGATGGCGACCTTGCGACCGCCGGCTGCGGCCAGCGGCGACGGCTCTTCCTCGGTGTCGGCGGTGAACCGCAGCGGCCCACCGTTGTCGAGGTAGTGCTCGTCCTCGGCCGGCACGTCCAACCGGGCCAACTCGGCTGCCAGCACGTCGGACGACGGCGGCGCGATGTCGGCGTCGAGCAGGTCCATGGTCAGGTCGTCCAGGTACGCGGGCACACCGGCCCGGACCTGACGGGGTGCCGCGAGGACGCCGCTGGCGTCCCGGACCGCGTCCGGGATGGCGGCCCGCCCGTGGCCTGCGGTGGCGCCGCGTAGCGGTGCCTCGGTGTGCGGCCAGTGACCGGTCAGCGCGAAGTAGAGGACGCCGCCGACCGCCCGGATGTCGTTCTCCTGGCTGTCGTCGCCGTCGGTGCGGGCGTCGGCCAGGACCACGCGACCGTCATCGCTGATCATGACGGTGCCGGGGTGGACGTTGCCGTGCACCATGCCGGTGGCGTGCACCGCGGCCAGAGCGCTCGCGACGGCGTTGCCGATCGCGGTGGCCCGGGCCGGGTCCAGTGGACCCTCGGCGGCAAGGTCGCGCAGCGACTGCCCGTCCACCCACTCACGGACGACGTACGCCCGCTCGGCCTCGTCGATGGCGTCGTAGACGCCGACCAGGTTGGGGTGGATGACCCGGCTGGCCGCGACGGCTGCCTGAAGCATCTCGGTGGCGGAGTCGCCACCCGGATAGCGCAGCACCACCGCGACAGGGCGGCGCAGGATGACGTCGACCCCGCGCCACACCAGCCGACCCGCGCTGTCGTTGTTGATGTGCTCGACCAGCTCGTAACGCTCGGCGAGGATTTCACCGGCCGTGGGAGCACCGAAGGTCATGACCGGCGGAGCGCTCTCGTCCGCCTCCTGACCCTCGCCGACCTGGGTCACCCGTCCTCCCTCGGTGATCGTGTCGATCGATGGACCCGAACTGCTGGGCATGTGGCTTCCCGCTCTGCCGTCGAAGGAACCGGCCAACCGGTGTCGACGCCCAGCGCCGGCGCCTGCCGTACCCGTCGAGAGCGACCTTACCCGGGTTGCCCGTCTCCCCGACATGTCATCTTCTGGCCGTACCCGGCGGGGTGCCGGGGATCGGAGAAGTCGTCCGGTTACGACCGTTGTCACACACGTTGCTGGCACATGTACTAGCTAATCTACGGCTTCACCGCAAGTGACCGACGTCGGGGCCGGGTCGGGCGTGGCACCCTCGCTCCACAGCCAGTTCCCGCCGATCAGGCGGCCACGCTCAGCCGTACGGTTGGTTATCCACAGGCTGATCCGGTGGCTGACCGGTGAATCGCGGAGTTATCCACAGGTGCATCCCCAGCCTGGTGATCCATGGTCACGTTCCGTGTGGCGATTACGGAAGGTTCTCGAAGTCTCGCCGTCAGCGACCGAGGCGACGGCGAACCATGCCGACGACCTCGGTGATTTCCCCGATCCGCAGCACCTTGGCCAGCCCGAGATAGGACCCACCGATCACCGCGCCGCCGATCACGAGCTGAAGGACGGCCTGCATCCAGCTCGGCGTGTCGCCCCCCGGAAGCACGCTCACCACGAGCAGGCCGACCAGGGCCGAGCCCAGCGCGGCGACCGCGACCCGACCAAGGGTGCGCAGGATGGCCCCCATCCCGATCCGGCCGACCCGGGGCCGCAGCAGCCAGGCGGAGGCGAACGCCGCTGCCAGGTAGGAGACGGCGTTACCGATCATCATCCCGGCCGCCGCGAAGTGCGCGGCGAAGGCGACGTACAGCACCACCTGCACACCGATCCGCAGTGCCACCACCGGAATGTTGATCAGCGCCGGGGTGCGGGTGTCCGGCAGGGCGTAGAAGGCGAAGGTGAAGAGCTGGCTGATCGCGAACGGCACCAGTGCCAGCGCCGCGAGCAGGAGCACCAGTGAGGTGTCGGCGGCGTTCTCGTCGGTGAACGCGCCGTAGCGGAACAGCGTCACGGCCAGCGGGGTGGCCAGCACCGCGTAACAGACCGCGATCGGGGCGAGCACCGCCGAGACGGTGCGGGTGCCCCGGGACAGGTCGGCGGCGACGTCGGCGTACCGACCGTCTGCGGCCGCCGCGCTCATCCGGGGCATCAGCGCCGTGATGATCGAGACGGCGATGATGCCGTGCGCCATCATCAGCAGCAGGAACACGTTGTTGTAGATCAGCGGGCCGGCGGCGTTCTCCTTGCCGGCCCGGTTCAGCAGGTTGAACAGCACGATCAGGCCGACCTGGCTGACCGCGACGTAGCAGAACATCCAGCCGCCGAGGCGACCCAGCTCCCGCAGCCCGAGGGTGCGGAAGTCGAATCGGAGCTTCCAGCGGAAACCGACCTTGCGCAACGCCGGCAGCAACCCGGCGGCCTGGATGGCGACACCGAGCAGGGTGCCGCCGCCGATCAGCAGGATCCGGCCGGTGGTCATCTCGTCCGGCTTGACGATCCTCGCGCCGAAGATCGCGATGTACAGGCCCGCCGTGGCGATAACCACGATGTTGTTCAGGATCGGCGCCCACATCGGGGCCGCGAAGTGCCCCCGGGTGTTGAGCACCGCGCTGATCAGCGCGCTGAGGCCGGTGAAGAAGATCATCGGCAACATCAGGTAGGACAGTGCCGTGACCAGGTCCCGGAAGTCAGCTCCGGTCTTCTTGCTGGCGTAGAGCGAGGTCAGTGCCGAGGCGAAGGCCACCGCCACCAGCGCCGCCACGGCCAGGGCCAGCACCGCGAGGGTCAACAACCGCTGGGCGTACGCCTGACCGCCGTCGGTGTCGACCTTTCGGCGGCGGACCAGCACCGGGATCAGGACACTGGTCAGGATGCCGCCGAGGAGGAACTCGTACACCATTCCGGGCAGGATCTGCGCGGTCGTGTACGCGTCACCGACCAGTGCGCCACCGAGCGCGGCGGTCAACGCCAAGGTGCGCAGGAAGCCCGTACCCCGGCTGACCAGGCTGCCGATCGCCATCACCGCGCTGTTGGCGGCGGCGCTGGTCTCGCCCACCTGCTCCTGGGGCGGAGCGGTGGACTCCATGGCCGGCTGGTTCAGCGGCTCGGCGGAGATGAAGGTGGCGCCGTCGGAGGGGCGGAGGTTGGCTCCCGCACCGCCGTCCTGCGCGGCGTTCGCGCTGCGGTAGAGCCCGCCGCTCATCTCCAGCCTCCCAGGGGTACGTCGAGCCGGGCACCGACCCGCACGTCACAGACCTTAGTCAACCCACACCCGTTACCCGCGCCCGGCGGATCGGATCACACCCCGGCCCGATAGGCTGGCGATCCCATGTCCGAAGCCTCCGCTCCCCACGCCGCCGACCGCCGCGAACTCACCGCCGCGCAGCGCAACGCCGTCGCCGAACTGCTCCGGGTCTCCCCGGTCGCCGACGAGTTGGGCCGCCGTTTCGTCCGCGCCGGTCACGAGCTGCACCTGGTGGGCGGTTCGGTGCGGGACGCGTTGCTCGGCCGACTCGGCGACGACCTGGACTTCTGCACCGACGCCCACCCCGACGAGACGTTGCGGATCATCAAGGGCTGGGCCGAGTCGATCTGGGAGACCGGCCGTGAGTTCGGCACCATCGGCGCGCAGCGCGACGGGCTCCGGCTGGAGATCACCACCTTCCGCGCCGAGTCGTACGACCAGGTCAGCCGTAACCCGGTGGTGGTGTACGGCACCAGCCTCGACGAGGACCTGAAGCGGCGCGACTTCACCATCAACGCGATGGCCGTCAGCCTGCCGGACCACCGCTTCACCGATCCACACGGTGGGGTGGCCGACCTCTCCGCGCAGGTCATCCGTACGCCCAGCACCCCGCGCGAGTCCTTCGGTGACGACCCGCTGCGCATGCTCCGGGCCGCCCGGTTCGCCGCCCAACTGCGCTTCGCCGTCCACCCGGACGTGCACCTCGCGATGACCGAGATGGCCGCGGACCTGGACCGGATCACCGCCGAACGGATCAGGGACGAGTTCACCAAGCTGCTCTGCGGCGCCGACCCGATCACCGGGCTGCGCCTGCTTGTCGACACCGGCCTGGCGGAGCGGTTCCTTCCCGAGCTGACCGGGCTGAAGCTGGAGATCGACGAGCACGCCCAGCACAAGGACGTCTACGAGCACACGCTGACGGTGGTCGAGAACGCGGTCTCGTACGAGGAGGAGGGCTGCGACTTCGTTCTACGGATGGCCGCTCTCCTGCACGACGCGGGCAAGCCGGCGACGAAGGCCGTCGGGTCCGACGGCCGGGTCAGCTTTCACCACCACGAGGTGGTCGGCGCCCGGTTGACCAAGGCCCGGATGAAGGCGATGCGGTACCCGAAGGAGGTCACCGCGAAGGTGACCGCGTTGGTCGCGCTGCACCTGCGCTTCTACGGGTACGGCCGGGGCGAGTGGACCGACTCGGCGGTGCGTCGCTACGTCGCCGACGCCGGTGACCTGCTGCCCCGGCTGCACAAACTGACCCGCTCGGACTGCACCACCCGCAACCGTCGCAAGGCGGCCCAGCTCGCCGCCGACTACGACGCGCTGGAGGGGCGGATCGCCCGGATAGCCGCCGAGGAGGACCTGGCCCGGGTACGCCCCGACCTGGACGGCAACGCGATCATGGAGTTGCTCGGCGTACCCCCCGGTCCGATCGTCGGACGGGCCTGGAAGCACCTCAAGGAACAGCGCCTGGAGCACGGACCCCTGGACCGCGACGCCGCCGAGGCCGAGCTGCTCCGCTGGGCCCGCGCCGAAGGCCTAATCCCCTAACCCCCCGCGCCCCCACGGCCGCGCGCCTTCGCCCCTTTGCACTGCTTCAACGGACGCAACAGTCACGGTCCGTGCTGCACCCGCGATCGGCCCGCACGC
>NZ_JBEXIJ010000020.1:0-7055 GCF_040608495.1 Micromonospora sp. NPDC005174
GTGCCGCAGTCGGGGCACTCCCAGCGATCGACGAAGCCGGGTGTGGGCCGGTGGTCCCGGGGCCGCTCCGAGAGCGGGACGGGCGTGCCGGTCGGCCCCGCCCGTCGATCTTGCACTTTCTGTCGTCGCAAATCAGGGCACAGCCCTCGTGTCGACCACTGAAACTGCAAGATCGGCGGCGAGGGGGCGGGGGTGGGGTGCGGGAGGGGAGGGGGTGGGGGTTGGGGGGGTTGGGGTCAGGGGAGGGGGAGGATCAGGCAGGTGCTTGTCGCGTGGGCGACCAGGCGATTGTCCGTGTCGGTCAGGCGAGCTTCGGCCAGGGCGGTGCGGCGTCCACGTTGCAGGACCGTGCCCTCGCAGCGCAGCGTGCCGCTGGTGACGGTGACCGGGCGGAGGAACTTCACGTTGAGGTCCAGCGAGGTGTAGCCGACCCCGGCGGGCAGCGTGGTGTGCACGGCGCACGCGGCGGCGGTGTCCAACAGCGTCGAGAGGACGCCGCCGTGCACGGTGCCCAGCGGGTTGTAGTGGAACTCCTGCGGGACCAGCTCGACGACGACCCGCCCCTCGTCGGCCTCCATTCGGGCCATGTCGATCAGGTGCATCACCGGCGGCGCGGCCAGCTCGCCGGCGATCATCGCGCGGAGCATGTCGAGACCGCTGCGCTGGCCAACCTGGGCGGCGTTGGCCGCCGGGTCCGACCAGGTGAAGGTACGGCTTCGCGCCGGCTCCTGAGTCTGTGTCATGGACGCAGCCTGGCAGGGCGTTGCTGAGTCTGTCAACGAGACCTAGGCTGGTCGGATGAGGCCCGTGGCACTGGACTGGTCGGTGGAGAACTGCACCGTCTCCCGCGCGATGGAGATTCTCGGCGAGCGGTGGACCATGGTGGTGCTGCGGGAGGTCTTCAGCGGCGTACGACGCTTCGACGACATGCGTGTCCGCACCGGCGTGCCGAGGCAGGTTCTCACCAACCGTCTGGCCCTGCTCGTCGAGCGGGGCGTCCTGCGTCGCGAGCCGTACCGGGAGCCCGGCAGTCGACTGCGCCACGAGTACCGGCTGACCGAGATGGGCATGGCCCTCTGGCCGGTGCTGGTCGCCGTGCTCGGGTGGGGTGACCGCTACCTGGCCGACGCCGAGGGTCCGCCGTTGAGCGTCGAGCACCGTGACTGCGGCGCGCCGGTACGCGTCGAGCTGCGCTGCGCCGACGGGCACGCGGTCGCCGACGCCCGCGACGTACTGCCCCGCCCGGGCCCCGGGGCGCGCCGCCGTACCGCCTGACGTCGCCCGCCCGTCTCGGGGCGACTCGGCGTCGCACGCCTCCACCCACGGGATGAATCGGCGTCGTACCCGTCCGCCCGTTGTGGCATGGACGGCCTCCGTCGGCGGTTGGTGTCCGAAAGAGATCCGCTGGTTCCCGGAGTGTGACGCCAGGTGCCTGCGAGCGTGTCCGTGGTGTTGCGGCGGTGTCATCGATGGGGGTCGACGAATTCGGGCGAAACCTGGTCTTGTCAATGATCTTAAGTATGTGAATACTTCAGTTCACTCGACCGGTTTTCGCAGATCGGCCGGGTTGCCCTCGGGTCAGCCACCCCCGGCCAGACCCGCCTCTCCCGCCCAGGAGGTTTGTTACATGCGACCCACGAGGTCATCATTCCGCGTTGCGGCGACCGTTGCCGTGAGCGGAACCCTGGTCGTCGGCTCGCTCATCGGCGCACCCGCCCAGGCCGCCCCCGCCGCCTCGCCCGACGCCGGCGCGGCCCTGTCCGCTCAGCTCGGCGACCGCTCCGCCGGCTCGTACATCGACGCCAGCGGCAAGACCGTCGTCACGGTGACCGACGCCGCCGCCGCCCGCACGGCCAGCAAGGCCGGAGCGAGCGTCAAGTACGTCACCCGTGGCGCCGCCGAGCTCAACCGGGCGACCGCCGAGCTGGAGCGCTCGGCGAAGATCCCAGGCACCGCCTGGTGGAGCGACCCGATCACCAACCAGGTGGTCGTTTCCGTCGACAGCACAGTCACCGGCGCCAAGCTGGAGCGGGTCAAGGCCGCCGCCGCGCGCGCCAACGGCGCGGTGCGGGTCGAGGCCGAGGCCGGCGTGCTCAGCACTCGGATCTCCGGTGGCCAAGCCATCTACACCGGCGGCTACCGCTGCTCGCTCGGCTTCAACGTGCGCAGCGGCAGCACCTACTACTTCCTGACCGCCGGGCACTGCACCAACCTCGGCACCAACTGGTACTCGAACTCCAGCCAGACGACCCTGCTGGGCACCCGTACCGGCACCAGCTTCCCGGGCAACGACTACGGCATCGTGCGGCACAGCAACTCCGCGAACGCCGCCGGTAACGTCTACCTCTACAACGGTAGCTACCGGGACATCACCGGCTCCGGCAACGCGTCTGTCGGCCAGTCGGTGCAGCGCTCCGGCAGCACCACCGGCCTGCGCAGCGGCTCGGTGAGCGCGACCAACGCCACGGTGAACTACGCCGAGGGCTCGGTCTCCGGCCTGATCCGCACCAACGTCTGCGCCGAGGGCGGCGACAGCGGTGGCTCGCTCTTCTCCGGTGGCACCGCGCTCGGCCTCACCTCCGGCGGCAGCGGCAACTGCAGCAGCGGTGGCACGACCTACTTCCAGCCGGTCACCGAGGCCCTGAGCCGCTACGGCGTCAGCGTCTTCTGATCGACGTACCGCACGCGGGCCGCCGGAGCACTCCGGCGGCCCGCGTCGCGCGTCCGGGCTCGCCGGGGGTCGCCCTACGCGATCCGATCCGGTCCGTCGGTCGGCAGCAGCGGATCCGGGGGTACGACACCGGTCGCCGGCACTGCCGGCCCGAGCGACGTGGTGCCGGCGGCCCAGTCGAGGTGCGCCCGGCGCGCCGAGAGCACCGCCAGCAGCGGCCAGAGTGAGACGCCCACCGCCGTCGCCCGCTCGGCCAGGCCGGTCCGGGACCCGCTGGTCACCTCGAACGCGAACCAGCCGAACAGGGCGAGCAGCACGAGCGTCGCGCTCAACGCCACGCCGCGACGGAACGCCCAGGGCGGTTGCGACGCCCGTGGGTGCGCGATGTCCGGGCCGCGCGGTAGCCGAAGCGCCGATCCGGCGGGCCAGAGTGCCAGCGCCAGGACGGCGACGGTCGCCGCGATGCCGTGGCTGAGTGAGCCGCCGACCGTCGGCCGGGGAAAGGCGACGAGCGCGATTGTCGCCACGCCGCCGACGGCCAGCAGGAAGCGGCTGGGCAGACCGGCCGCGTGCAGCACGGCGGCGATCGCCAGGTAACAGCAGCCGAGCAGCACCAGCGCAGTGATCATGATCCAGGCGTCGGTGGCGTCGTGCCCGGCCAGTTCGCTGATGGTGTCCCGGACCGGGTCGTACCCGGCGGGCTGCCGGGCGCCGGCGACCGTCCAGCCGCCCACCAGCAGCACCGGCGCGGCGACCGCCGTGGCGACGCCCCAGTTCGGTACGGCGCGCATCTGGCCACGGTAACCGGCGTGAAGGGCCCGAAGAGCCGGGTTCGCCGGCTCGCCCACCAGCGAATCACGCCGGCCTGACGGGTGCCCCGGAGCGCAGCGGGTCACCCCTGACAGAATGCGGGGTGAGGACTGTTCCACGATGAGGAGTTGCCAGCCGTGATCCGTACCCACAATGCCGGAAGCCTGCGCGCCGCGGACGCCGGCTCGACGGTGACGCTCGCCGGGTGGGTGGCCCGCCGACGCGACCACGGCGGCGTCATCTTCGTCGACCTGCGCGACGGCTCCGGCGTGGTCCAGGTGGTGTTCCGCGAGGAGGACGCGCACGCGCTGCGCAACGAGTTCTGCGTGAAGGTCGTCGGCGAGGTGACCCGCCGCCCGGCCGGCAACGAGAACCCCGACCTGCCCACCGGTGAGGTCGAGGTGACCGTCACCGAGCTGGCGGTGCTCTCCGAGGCCGCGCCGCTGCCGCTGCCCGTGGACGACCAGGTCGAGGCCGGCGACGACATCCGGCTCAAGTACCGCTACCTGGACCTGCGCCGCAGCGGCCCGGCGAACGCGCTGCGGCTGCGCTCGCGTGCCAGCCACCTCGCCCGGGGCGTGCTGCACGAGCGGGACTTCCTGGAGATCGAGACGCCGACGCTGACCCGCTCGACGCCCGAGGGTGCCCGCGACTTCCTGGTGCCGGTGCGGTTGCAGCCCGGCAGCTGGTACGCGCTGCCGCAGTCGCCGCAGCTGTTCAAGCAGCTCCTGATGGTCGGCGGCATGGAGCGGTACTACCAGATCGCCCGCTGCTACCGCGACGAGGACTTCCGCGCCGACCGGCAACCGGAGTTCACCCAGCTCGACATCGAGATGTCCTTCGTGACTGAGGACGACGTGATCGACCTCGGCGAGGCGATCGTCTCGGCGCTGTGGAAGGACCTGGCCGGGCACGAGATCACCCGGCCGATCCCGCGGATCACCTGGCACGACGCCATGGCCCGGTACGGCTCGGACAAGCCGGACCTGCGCTACGGCGTCGAGCTGACCGAGCTGACCGACTACCTGCGCGGCACCGAGTTCCGGGTGTTCGCCGGCGCGATCGACGCGGGCGGCTACGTCGGCGCGGTCGTGATGCCGGGCGGCGCGGGCCAGAGCCGCAAGGAGCTGGACGGCTGGCAGGACTGGGCGAAGGCGCGCGGTGCGCGGGGCCTCGCGTACGTGGTGCTGGACGCCGAGACCGGCGAGGCACGCGGCCCGGTGGCGAAGAACCTCTCCGCCGAGCACCTGGGCGGGCTCGCCGACGCGGTCGGCGCCAAGCCGGGCGACGCGGTGTTCTTCGCGGCGAGCGCCACCGCCCGGGAGGCGCAGGAGCTGCTGGGCGCGGCCCGCGTCGAGATCGCCAAGCGGTCCGGCCTGATCGACGAGAGCGCCTGGGCGTTCTGCTGGGTCGTCGACGCGCCGATGTTCGAGCGCACGGACGAGGGCGGTTGGACCGCCGTGCACCACCCGTTCACCTCGCCGAACTCCGAGTGGGTGGACCGGTTCGAGGAGGCGCCGGACCGCGCCCTGGCGTACGCGTACGACATCGTCTGCAACGGCAACGAGATCGGTGGCGGCTCGATCCGTATCCACCGGGGGGACGTGCAGCAGCGGGTCTTCGACCTGCTCGGCATCACCCCCGAGGAGGCGCAGGACAAGTTCGGCTTCCTGCTGGAGGCGTTCAAGTACGGCGCCCCGCCGCACGGCGGTATCGCGTTCGGCTGGGACCGGGTCTGCATGCTGCTGGCCGGCGCGGACTCCATCCGTGAGGTCATCGCGTTCCCGAAGACCCGTGGTGGCTTCGACCCGCTGACCGGCGCGCCCACCCCGATCACCGGCCAGCAGCGCACCGAGGCCGGCATCGACGCCAAGCCCAAGCCGGCCGCCACCGCCCACACCGGCACCGCCGGCCCGGCAGCCCCGGTGGCCGACCCGGTCTGACCCCCGGCCCCCGCACCCCCGGCCCCTGCTTGGTTGATCAAGAGGTTTGCGTCATCATCGCCCCGCGAGATGACGCAAACCTCTTGATCGTCGATGGGGGAGTGGGCTGGAATGCGGGTTCTTGTAGTCGGGGGTAGCGGGTTTCTGGGTCGGGAGGTCTGTCGGCGGGGGGTCAGCGCCGGGTTCTCGGTGGTGGGGACGTATCACTCCGGGTCCGTCGGGGTGGCTGGTGTTGACGGGCGGCGGCTGGACGTGACCGACCGCGCCGCCGTGCGCGCGCTGGTCGCCGAGGTGCGGCCGGACACCGTGGTCGCGACCCCCTACCGGTACGACGACTGGACGATCACCGCCGACGGGGCCGCGCACGTCGCCCTCGCCGCCGCCGAGGTGGGGGCGCGGCTGGTGCACCTGTCCAGCGACGCGCTGCACGGTGGCCGTCCCACGCCGTACGCCGACGACGAGCCGCCCAGCCCGGTCAACGCGTACGGGGCCGCGAAGGCGGCGGCGGAGACCGCTGTGCGGGCGATCGACCCCGGTGCGGCGCTGGTGCGTACCTCGCTGATCCTCGGGGAGGGCAGTAAGCAGATCCAGCTCTGCCGCGAGGCGCTGGCCGGTCGGGCCGTTCTGTTCACCGACGAGTTCCGCTGCCCGGTCGACGTCGGCGACCTGGCCGACGCCGTGCTGGAGTTGGCCGGCTCGTCGTACGCCGGGCTGCTCAACGTGGCCGGCGCGGACGCGGTCAGCCGGGCCGAGCTGGGTCTGCTGGTCGCCGAGCGGTTCGGTCTGGACGCGACGGGCCTGAAGACCACCACGGCCGCCGCCGCTGGCGTGGTCCGCCCCTGCGACGTACGCCTCGACTCCGCCCGCGCCGCCGGTCTGCTGCGGACGCGGCTGCGCGGGGTTCGGGAACTCCTGACCTGACGTCCTGCACACTTCCTATGCACAACTCTTGTGCATAGGAAGTGTGCAGAGATAGTGTGCAGTCATGGCGAATGACGAAGCGACCCGGCGGCCCGCCCCGCGGGAGGTGCGGATCGACAAACGGCAGGTCCGGGTGCTCGCGCACCCGCTGCGGATGCGACTGGTCGGTGCCCTGCGGGTGAGCGGGCCTGCCACCGCCACCACCCTCGCCGCGCTGCTCGGCACCAACACCGGCGCGACCAGCTATCACCTGCGCCAACTCGCCGAGGTCGGGCTGGTCACCGAGGATCCCGACCGGGGCAGCGGACGGCAGCGCTGGTGGCAGGCCGCGCACGACGTCACGAGCTGGGAGCCGAGCGACTTCGACGACGACCCCGACGCCCGTGCCGCGATCGAGTGGATCCAGGGCGACCAGGTGCGACTCCTCGTCGAACACGCCGATCGCTGGTTCGCCACCCAGCACGAGTGGTCCCCCGCCTGGCGGGACGCCTTCGGCATGGGCGACATCTTCCTGACCGTCCCGCCCGAGCGGCTGGAGGCGCTCAAGGCGGAGGTGTGGCAGGTGCTGGAGCGGTACCACCGGGAGGCCGAGCCGGTCGACGCGGCCGAGCCCGCCGACCCGCAGGCCCGCCCGGTGCAGGTCTTCCTGGCCGCCTACCCCCTGCTGGACGGTCCCCGATGAGCGCGAGGAGTGAGCCGGGGTTGCGAGC
>NZ_JBEXIJ010000020.1:7155-117302 GCF_040608495.1 Micromonospora sp. NPDC005174
CCCGCAGTCGCGAATCGGGGTGGCGTCGTGAGCGCGAGGAGTGAGCCGGGTTTGCGAGCCCCGCAGTCGCGAATGGAGGTGGCGTCGTGAGCGCGAGGAGTGAGCCGGGGTTGCGAGCCCCGCAGTCGCGAATCGGGGTGGCGTCGTGAGCGCGAGGAGTGAGCCGGGTTTGCGAGCCCCGCAGTCGCGAATGGAGGTGGCGTCGTGAGCGCGCTGACCGTACGCCAGGTTCGGCGTCGCTACCTGACGTTGTACGGCCTGCGTTGGCTGCCCACGGGGTTGATGATCCCGGTGATGATCCTGCTGATGCAGGAGCGCGGCCTGTCGCTGCCGCAGATCGGCCTGGTCAGCACCGCGCAGGGGCTGCTGGTGCTCGCGCTGGAGCTGCCCACCGGTGGGTTCGCCGACGCCCTCGGCCGCAAGCCGGTCCTGCTCGCCGCCGGAGCCCTCAACCTCGCCTCCCTCGCGGTGTTCGCGGTGGCCGACTCGTTCGCCCTGTTCTTCCTGGTCTGGGCCCTGCAGGGCGTCTACCGCGCGCTGGACAGCGGCCCGCTGGAGTCCTGGTACGTCGACGCGACACTGGCCGCCGACCCGCAGGCCGAGTACGAGAAGGGCCTCGGGTACGCAGGCACCGTCGTCGGTGTGGCCATCGGCGGCGGCGCGCTGCTCAGCGGTGGCCTGGTCGCGCTCGGGCCGGTCGGTCCGGTCAGCGCGCTCACCGTGCCGGTGCTGGCCGCGATCGTCGCCCAGGCGGCCGCGCTCGTCGCGCTGCTCGTCCTGCTGGTCGAGGAGCGGCCGGCCACCGGGGTCGCGGCGGTGCGGGCGTCGGTGGTCCAGGCGCCTCGGATGATCGGCGAGGCGGTCGGGCTGCTGCGCCGGTCCCGGGTGCTGCTGGCCCTGGTGGCGGTGGAGCTGTTCTGGGGCTTCGGCATGGTCACGTTCGAGTCGTTGCTGCCGGTCCGGCTCGCCGAGGTGATCGGCAACCCGGACCGGGCCGCCGCGCTCCTCGGGCCGGCCAGCTCGGCCGCCTGGATCGCCAGCGCGGCCGGCGCGGCACTGACCCCGCTGCTGCTGCGCTGGTTCGGGGCGGCTCCGGGCGCGGCCCTGCTGCGCATCCTGCAGGGCGTCACGGTGGTCGGGATGGGGCTGTTCGCCGGGCCGGTCGGCGTGCTGGTGGCCTACCTGGCCTGCTACGCCGTGCACGGCGCGTCGAACCCCCTGCACAGTGGTCTGCTGCACCGCCAGGTCGACGGCCCGTACCGGACCAGCGTGCTCTCGCTGAACTCGATGATGGGACAGCCGGCCGCAGCGTTCGGCGGGGTGGTGCTGACCGCGCTCGCGGCCGCCACCAGCGTGGGTACGGCGATGGTGGTCGGCGCGGTCGTGCTGGCCGTCGCCGCCCCGCTCTACCTGCCCGCCTGGCGGGCCGGCCGACGGGCCGCCTCCGACCCGGCCGGCGTTCGGCCCGCGTCGGACCCGGCTGTCCCTCGGCCCGCGTCGGACCCGGCCGGCGAACAGGTCGCGGTGGACCCGGCCGGCCCTCGGACCGCCGACGCCCTGCCCGGCCCGCGCCGCGACGGCACGGACCCCACCGCCGCCGTTCCGGTCGAGCGGCGTTAGCGCTCGGGGCCGAGGCGGATCGAGGTACGGGACAGGGTGCTGGTGAAGCCGAGGCGACGGTAGAGACGGACCGCCCCGACGTTGTCCGGGTAGACGCCCAGCGCGACGGTGTCGTGCCGGGACAGCAGCGCCCGGGTCATGCCGGCGGTCAGCGCCGCGCCCAGCCCTCGACCGCGCTGGTCGGGGGCGACCGTCAGGCCGGCCAGGAACCCGATGTCACCCCGGCTGCGGTCCGCGCCGCACGCCACCACACGGTCGCCGGCTCGGATGCCGTACCAGTCGACGACGGTCGGGTCGCCCGGACGCGTGGTGGTGCTCGGGAACGCCTCGTCGACGAGCGCCTCCAGCGCAGGGCGATCGGCGGCGGTCAGCCGTACGACCCGCTGCTCGTCCGGCTGGCGTGGGGGAGCGACGGTGGTCCAGTGGAAGTCCCAGTCGACGTGGTGGGCCACCGCCACCCGCCCGACCGCCAGAGCGGGGTCGAATCGGGGCAGGTGCAGCCGGTGCTCCGGCCGTAGCAGCCCCTCGGCGACCAGCGAGGCGCAGAGGTCCAGCACCGGTCCGGCCGGGCCGACGGCGTCGGCGCCGAAGCCGCGCTCGGGTGGCAGCAACCACAGCACGGCGCCGTCGCGCCGCCAGCCGCGCGCCGGGATGCCCGGCGAGAGCGAGTGCCGGACGAACGGATGCGCGCCGGCGGCGGCCAGGATCGTGGCCCGGTCGTGGAGCGCCTGGTCCTCGATGATCATGCTGGTCAGCCTAGGAGCCGGCGTACCGGGCGACCGCGCCGGGCTGCCAGTGCGCCTCGCGCCTCGCGCCCGAGATCAGCACAACTTCCGGGATGTTGCTGCCTCAGCGGCGCCGGAAACAGCAACATCCCGGACGTTGCGCGGATCTTGATGGGGGAGCCGTCCGCACCCGATCCACGGTGGAGATTGGCGAGCCGACCGATTGGGTACATCACGCGCCGACCCACTGGGAACCCCCACCGGAGGACCGACATGCTCGCCATTCTCGCGGCCATCGTCTTTGGCTTCGCACTGCTGCTCGACCTGCTCGACACCGACTTCGGCGCGCCCGACCTGTTCAACTGGAACACCCTCGTACTCATCGGCCTCTTCCTGCTCTCGCTCTACCTCGGCGGCGTCGGCAGCGGCCCGCGCGGCGGTGGCGGCGGTGGCGGCGGCCGCTGGTACCGGGGTCGCCGTCCCGGTCGTGGCTGACCGAGACCGATCAGCGGTGGCCCGGCCCGCAGCGCGATTCCAGCGTCGCGGGTCGGGCCCGGTACTGTCTTCGTGATGGAGTCCGACGCTCTCTTCTCCCTCGGTGCCCCCACCGGGTCGCGCGGCGCGCCCGAGGGTCCCGCCGGTGTCGACGGCTTCACTCCGGTAGCGGACGATTCGCCCCTTCCTGTCCGCATGCGGCCCGCGAGCCTGGACGAATTGATCGGGCAGGACCACCTGCTCGCCCCCGGCGCGCCGCTGCGGCAACTGGTCTCCGGCGGCGCCGGGATGTCGGTCATCCTGTGGGGACCGCCGGGAAGCGGCAAGACCACCATCGCGCACCTGGTGGCCGGTGCCACCGACCGCCGCTTCGTCGCCCTGTCGGCGCTGTCCGCCGGCGTCAAGGACGTCCGCGCGGTGATCGAGACGGCCCGCCGCCAGCGCCGTTCGGGCGGCCCGCAGACGGTGCTGTTCATCGACGAGGTGCACCGGTTCAGCAAGACCCAGCAGGATTCGCTGCTCGCCGCCGTCGAGGACCGCACGGTCACGCTGCTCGCGGCGACCACCGAGAACCCGTACTTCTCGGTCATCTCACCTCTGCTCTCGCGGTGCGTGCTGCTCACCCTGCAACCGCTCGACGACGATGCCGTACGCGGCCTGTTGCGCCGCGCCGTCGCCGACGAGCGTGGCCTCGGCGGCACGCTCACCCTGGCCGCCGAAGCCGAGGACCATCTCGTCCGGCTCGCCTCCGGTGACGTCCGCAAGGCGTTGACCGCGCTGGAGGCGGCGGCCGCCTCCGCCTCGGCCCTCGGCGTCGAGCGCATCGACCTGGCCACCGCCGAGCAGGCGGTCGACGTGGCGGCGGTGCGCTACGACCGTGACGGCGACGCCCACTACGACGTGGTCAGCGCGTTCATCAAGAGCATGCGTGGCTCGGACGTCGACGCCGCGGTGCACTGGCTGGCCCGGATGCTGGTCGCCGGTGAGGACGCCCGGTTCATCGCCCGGCGGCTGGTGATCTTCGCCAGCGAGGACGTGGGCATGGCCGATCCCACCGCGTTGAGCGTGGCCACCGCCGCCGCGCACGCGGTGGAGTACGTCGGCCTGCCCGAGGTGCAGCTCAATCTCGCCCAGGCCGTGATCCACCTGGCCACCGCGCCGAAGTCGAACTCGGCCACCACCGCGATCGGCGCGGCCATCGCCGACGTACGGGCCGGTCGGGGTGGTTCGGTACCCCGGGGTCTGCGCGACGCGCACTACTCCGGTGCCCGCGGTCTGGGTCACGGCACCGGCTACCGATACCCGCACGATGACCAGCGCGGCGTCGTCACCCAGCAGTACGTCCCCGACGACCTCGTGGGCGTCGACTACTACCAGCCCGGCCCGCACGGTGCGGAACGGTCCGTGGCGACGCGGCTGCCGTTGCTGCGCCGGATCGTACGCGGGCTGCCGGCACCACCGGCCCGCCCGGAAGCCCCGACCGCCGCGCCACCCGCGGCGACCGCCGTAGCCGGGTCGTCCGACGGCTCACCGGTAACGCCGCAGGCCGCGCCAGCGCTTGCCGTTCGGAACGGTCGGGCGGCGACGGGTGTGGACGGTCCCGGCACGACGCAGGACGACGGCACGAACGCCGCAGGAGAGGGTCAACAGTGAGATCGCGTGGTGCGGACCGCCCCGACGAGGGCCCGGACGAGCGGCGTGATCCCCGCGCCAAGGGCCGCCGCTGGGGTCGAGGGCGAGCCGAGGCCGAGCCGGAGGAGCCGGTGGCCGGCGAGGAGTTCGGCTGGATCGACGACCTGCGCTCGGCCAAGCAGCAGCGCGGCGAGTTGAGTCCGGACGGCATGCCCGCCGAGCCCGTACCCCCGCGTGCCGGCCTGCCGACGCCGCCGGACGCGCCGCCCGGCCCACGTCGCCCGGACGCCGAGGCCGCCGGGGTGCGCCGCCCGGTCGACGGACCCTGGCCGGGCGAGGCGCCCCCACCCGGTCGTCGCCCGGACGCCCGCCCGCCCGCCGACCGGCCCCCTGTCGAACGGCCGCGTGATGCCGGGCCGCCCGGCGTCCCCGACCAGCCGGCGTCGCGTGGCCCACAGTCGGTTCCCGGTGTCGGCCCGCACCCCGCCGCCCCGCCCCGCACACCGCCGGCCGCCCGTCCAGGCGCGGGTGACCCGGCGAACCCCGCAAGCTCCCGCCCGGCCTCCGGCGCTCCCACCGGCCCGACGCGACCGCGTCCGACCGTGGGCCCGTCCGGCCCGCCCCCGGGGTCACCGGCCGCGGGTGCTCCGACCAGCCCCCGTCCAGAGATTCCCGCGCCGACCGGCCGGGCGGAAGCCGTTCCGCCGCTGCGCCGGCCGGACGCCGTACCGCCGGGTCGTCGACCCGCGCCCGATCCGAGTGAGGGCGGCCGGCCGCGCAGCGGTGACGGACTGCCCCCGCCGGGACGGCGTACGACCGAATCGGCCCGACCCGCCGCCGGCGCTCCCCGCTTCGACGGGCCTGCGCCCGGCGTCGCCGCGCAGGTCGCCGACGGTCTGCGACCCGACCCCGCGATCGCTCATGACCCGCGTACGGCCCGGCGTCGTCCCGGGCCCGTCGACCCGGGGGCACCGGAGCCAGGCCGCCCCGCCGGGGGCGGCCACCGCCGCGCCGCCGAACCGGACGAGCCGGTGGTGCCCCGCTCGGGTAACGCTCCACCGTTGCCCGCCGCGACGCCCACCGGCGCTGTCCCCACCGGCGGCACGGCCACCGATGGCACCGGTCGCCGTCGAGCGGTAGCCGACGAGCAGGACCGACGCGTGCCGACCGGCGCTGAGCCGCAGCCGGACCTGCGGGACCGTCCGGAACGACCGGCCGACTGGCTGCGCCAGGCCGGCCGGTTGCCGCACACCGACCCGGGCCTGCCGGTGGTCAACCGCCGAGGGAACGCCCCACCGGCCGGCGAGCGGCCCGTCGGCCGACGGGCCGCCACACCGCCTGCCGGTGACCTGAACGACCGCTCCGGTGGTCCGCTCGCCGTACCCGATCCGGCCGCGGAGCGTGCCACCGGCCGCCGTGCCGCCGGGCCGCCCGCCGACCCGGGCGCGGACGCGCCCACCGGCCGCCGGGCCGCCCGTGCTCCGGAATCCACCGGCGAGCACCCGACCGGTTCGGTGTCGCAGCCGTCGGTCACTGGTGAGCGTCCCGTCGGCCGCCGGGGTGCCCCGGGGACCGCCCCGGACCCGATCAACCGACGTCGCCGCCCGTCAGCCGAGCCCGCCTCCGAGGGACGGCCCGGCCCGGCGGGCGAGCGCGGCGACGACCCGTACGCCGGTCCGCCCGGCGGCGGACGAGCCGCGCCCGGCGCTCCCGTGCGGGGCGCCCGCTCCGGCCCGCCCGGCGGTCGGGCCCGGCTCGCGCCCGGTGACGCGCCGGTCTCCGGCGCCGGCCGCCGTGGGCCCGACGGTGCACCCCGACCCGACGTCGCCAACACCGACGGTCCGGCGCGTTCGGCGGTGCCGCCGGGTGCCGGCCCCGACGGTCCGTCCCGGTCCCGCCCCGACGGTCCGGCGCGCGCCGCTGTTCCGCCGGGCGGTCCGGACGCCGCGGCCCGCGCCGCTGCCCCACCCGGAGTCGATCCGCAGCGTGCGGCCCGTGGGGCGGCACGACCGGGCGTCGGCCCGGATGGTCCACCTCGGCCCGGTACGGCCCGGCCGCGCCCGGACGGCCCGGCGCGCGCTGCCGTCCCGCCGGGCGTCGGTCCGGATGGTCCACCCCGGCCCGGTACGGCCCGGCCGCGCCCGGACGGCCCGGCGCGCGCTGCCGTCCCGCCGGGCGTCGGTCCGGATGGTCCGTCCCGTCCCGACGGTCCGCCACGTCCGGACGGTCCGGCGCGCGCCGCCGTCCGCCCGCCAGGGGTCGCCCAGCCGCCTGGCGGTGACGTCCGTCCGGGCGCCGAGCAGACTGGCCCCGGGTCGCCCGTGGCCGCCCGTGCCGCTGCCCCGCGACCGGCGGACCGCGCTGCCGGCCGGGCCCTGCCGCCGCCTCGCGAGGGTGTCCGCCCCGAGCCCACCGGTGTCGCCAGCGTGCCGCCGTCCGGCCGTCCCGGCGAGCCGGTCGCCCGCGCCGCCGTCGTGCCCCCGGCCACGGCGGGTCCGCTGGACCGGCCGCCCTCCGAGCCGACCGATGGGCCGCCGGCGCTGCGCGCGGCTGGCCACGACGGCTCGGACGACGACGATGCGGCCCCGGGCGCCCGATCCGAGCAGCACCGGCAGTCGCGTGAACGACGTCGGCTGCGGGTCGCCGTCCTGGCACTGGTCAGCGTCGTGCTGCTCGGTGCGGTGCCACTCTTCTTCGGCATCCGCACGCTGGGCAGGGACCCGGTCTTCGACAATCTGGACCAGCTCGCCGTGCCCGCGTGGGCCGCGACGAAGACGGTCGACGACGTCAGCGGCAGCCGCTGGTGCCTGCTCGACTGTCGGCTACGCGAGCGCACGGTCACCTCGGAGAAGTCGCCGGAGGAGACGGCGACGGTCTACGAGGAGGCGCTGCGCAACGACGGTTGGCGACCGTGGAAGGTGAGCCGCTGCCCCGAGCAGGGGACGAAGGGCAGCTACACGTGCTGGCGTCAGGACGAGCTGACGCTTGACCTGTGGGTGCGCGCGCCGGCCTGCGTGCCGCCGCCGGTCGACGGGGAGCCGGCGATCGTGCCGTCACCCGCACCGTCGGCCGCTGCGGGGGAGTGCACCGGCTCGTTGGTGTCGGTGAAGGTGCGCAACGCGATCGACGACGAGCGGACCAGGCCGCAGCCCAGCACCGATCCGTCACTGACCGGGGAGGATCCGTTCCCGACGGTCAGCGGCGATCCGCTGGGCGACGTGACACCCTCACCGTCCTGAGCCGCTCTCCATCACGGACGGTAGGGTCTGGGGCTGGCGGACCCACCCGCGCCCGTCGACGGGCGACGGCCCGGTGGGTTCGGTGGGCACCACGGTTGTTGCGTTCCGAGGACGTCGGGTCCGGCGGAAATCTGCTTGAGGAGGACACGCGTGGGCGACATTTTAGAGGTCGCGGCGCTGATCGCGGCGAGCGCGTTCGCGGTGCTGGTGCTCATCCTGACGCTGCCGATCCTGCGGCTGCGGCACACGGTGGACGCCACCACCCGGATGATCAACGACCTCAACGACCGGACGGCACCGCTGCTCGGCGACGTCAACACCACGGTGAAGAACGTCAACATCGCTCTGGAGCAGGTGCAGACCTCGCTCGACGGTGTGAACCTGCAGCTGGCCAAGGTCGACACGATGACCAGCCACGCCCAGAACGTCACCGCCAACGTCGCCAACCTGGCGACGGTGGTCTCCGCCGCAGCCGCGAACCCGCTGGTCAAGGTCGCCGCGTTCGGCTACAGCGTGCGCCGGGCCGCCGCGAGCCGTCGGCACGCCGAGACCGAGCGCGAGGTGCGCGACACCATCAAGCAGCAGCGGCGGGCCGCCCGGCGCGGCAACCGCTGACCGGCCCGGCCACAGGAGGTAGCACGACATGAAGCGTCTGTTCTGGCTCGGCATCGGCGTGGCCGTGGGCGTGGTGGTGGTCCGCAGGGCGACCCGGACCGCACAGGCGTACACCCCGGCCGGCATCGCCAGCTCGTTGTCGGAATCCGCTGGCAGCCTGGCGGAGTCGGTGCGTAGCTTCGTGGAGGACGTCCGGGTCGGGATGGCCGAGCGCGAGCAGGAGATCCACCAGGCGTTCGTCCAGGGCGAGGCGTTCGACGACCAGTTCGCCGAGCTGCGGGAGTCCCCGCGGATCGGCGATCGAGAGATTTTTCCGGAGGAACACCAGCGATGAAGACGGCGGAGATCAAGCGGCGGTACCTCGCGCACTTCGAGGCGAACGGCCATGCCGTGGTGCCGTCCGCTCCGCTGCCCGCCATCAGCGACCCGAACCTGTTGTTCGTCAACGCCGGCATGGTGCAGTTCGTGCCCTACTTCCTGGGCCAGCAGACCCCGCCGTACCAGCGGGCGGTCAGCGTGCAGAAGTGCATCCGTACCCCGGACATCGACGAGGTCGGCAAGACCAGCCGGCACGGCACGTTCTTCCAGATGAACGGCAACTTCTCCTTCGGCGACTACTTCAAGGCCGGGGCGATTCCGCTGGCGTGGGAGTTGTCGACGAAGCCGGTCGCCGAGGGTGGTTACGGGCTTGATCCGGAGCGGATCTGGCCGACGATCTACCTGGACGACGACGAGGCGTACGAGATCTGGCGGTCGGTGGGTGTGCCGGCCGAGCGGATCGTGCGTCGGGGCAAGGCGGACAACTTCTGGTCGATGGGCATCCCCGGGCCGTGCGGTCCGTCGTCCGAGCTGTTCTACGACCGGGGCCCGGAGTACGGCGCCGAGGGTGGTCCGGCGGTCGACGAGGACCGGTACATGGAGTACTGGAACCTCGTGTTCATGCAGTTCGAGCGGGGTCCGGGCACCAACAAGGAGGACTACCCGATCCTGGGTGAGTTGCCGGCGAAGAACATCGACACCGGCATGGGCCTGGAGCGGATGGCCTCGATCCTGCAGGGCGTCGACAACCTGTACGAGATCGACGAGGTCCGGCCGATCCTGGCGCGGGCGGCGGAGCTGACCGGCAAGCGGTACGGCGCGCACTCCGGGCACGTGGCGAGCGAGTCGCACCCGGACGACGTGCGGCTGCGGGTGGTCGCGGATCACGTGCGGACCGCGCTGATGCTGATCGGTGACGGTGTGACCCCGTCGAACGAGGGTCGCGGGTACGTGCTGCGGCGGATCATGCGTCGGGCGATCCGGTCGATCCGGCTGCTGGGCTGGCAGGACCGGGCGCTGCCCGAGCTGCTGCCCGTCGCGCGGGACTGCATGGCGCCGTCGTACCCGGAGCTGGCGACCGACTTCGACCGGATCGCGCAGTACGCGTACGCCGAGGAGGAGGCGTTCCTGTCGACGCTGCGTGCCGGGACGACGATCCTGGACACGGCGATCGCCGAGACCCGCACGGCGGGTGGCACGGCGTTGTCCGGGGCGAAGGCGTTCCAATTGCACGACACGTACGGCTTCCCGATCGACCTGACCCTGGAGATCGCGGCCGAGCAGGGCCTGAAGGTCGACGACGAGGGCTTCCGCCGACTGATGGCCGACCAGCGTACCCGTGCCAAGGCCGACGCGCAGGCCCGCAAGACCGGGCACACCGACGTGTCGGCGTACCGGTCGGTGCTCGACGAGGGCGGCCCGGTGACGTTCACCGGCTACAGCGAGGTGGCCCGCGAGTCGCGGGTGCGCGCGCTGCTGGGCTCGGACGGGCGACGGGCGGCGGCGACCGAGGGCGAGACCGTCGAGCTGGTGCTCGACACGACCCCGTTCTACGCCGAGGGCGGCGGCCAGCAGCCGGACCACGGCATCATCACGGTCGGCGACGGTCAGGTCGAGGTGCTCGACGTGCAGCAGCCGGTGCCGGGCCTGATCGTGCACCGGGCCCGGGTGATCCGGGGCGAGGTGCACCCCGGCGACACCGGCTACGCCGAGATCGACGCCACCCGTCGACGGGCGATCTCCCGGTCGCACACCGCCACCCACCTGGTGCACCAGACCATGCGCAATTTCCTCGGCGAGTCGGCGACCCAGGCGGGTTCGCTGAACGCGCCGGGCCGCCTGCGGTTCGACTTCAACACCCCGACCGGTGTGTCGCCGACCGTCCTGCGCGACGTGGAGCAGCAGGTCAACGAGGTTTTGCTCGCCGACCTGGAGGTGCACGCCTTCATCACCTCGCTGGACGAGGCGCGGCGGATCGGCGCGATGGCGCTCTTCGGCGAGAAGTACGGCGAGGAGGTGCGGGTCGTCGAGGTGGGTGACTACGCCCGCGAGCTGTGCGGCGGCACGCACGTGGCCCGCTCGGCGCAGCTCGGTCTCGTGAAGATCCTCTCCGAGTCGTCGATCGGCTCCGGTGTGCGCCGGGTCGAGGCGCTGGTCGGCATGGACGCCTTCGGCTTCCTGGCCAAGGAACACCTGCTGGTGTCCCGGCTGGCCGAGCTGTACCGGGTGCCCAACGACCAGGTCGCCGACCGGGTGGAGCAGACCGTCACCCAGCTCCGCGACGCGGAGAAGGAGCTGGAGAAGCTGCGCGCCCAGCTCGTGCTCGGCGGGGCGGGTGCGCTCGCCGCGCAGGCCAAGGACGTGCGCGGAGTGGCGTACGTCGGCACCGAGGCGCCGGAGGGCGCGGCCGGTAACGACGTACGGACCCTGGCGCAGGAGATCCGCGGCAAGATCGACCCGGCGCGACCGGCGGTCGTCGCCGTGGCGGCCCGGGCGAACGGCAAGGCGTCGCTGGTGGTGGCGGTCAACGCGGCGGCCCGCAGTCGGGGCATCGCCGCGTCGGACCTGGTGAAGGCGGCGTTCTCCGGGCGCGGCGGGGGAAGCCCCGACCTGGCCCAGGGTGGCGGCCTGCCCGCGACCGAGGCGCCGAACCTCCTGCTCACGGTCGAGAAGGCGATCACCGAGGCGTGATGGACAGTCAGTGTCGACCAGGGCGGGCCATTCGGTCCGCCCTGGTTCGTCGACAGCCTACGGGTGACCGACGGTGACCGGGTTCACACGGGGCGTTCGCCTCGGTGTGGACGTCGGTCAGGTGCGCGTCGGCGTGTCGCGCTCCGATCCGCACGGGGTGCTGGCCACGCCGGTGGTCACCCTCGCCCGCGACCTCACCGCCGCGCCGGACGCGGTGCCGACCGACATTGCCCAGCTCGCGGCACTTGTGGTCGAGCACGAGGCCGTCGAGGTGGTCGTCGGTCTTCCGGTCAACCTGGCCGGTAAACACGGCCCGGCGGCGGTCAGTGTCAAGGCGTACGCTGACCGATTGGTCAATGTGATAGCGCCGATCCCGGTAACGCTTACCGACGAGAGGATGTCGACCGTGGTCGCTTCTCGTAGGCTTGCCGAGCGTGGCGTTCGTGGCAAGCGTCAACGTGCGGTTGTCGATCAGGCGGCCGCGGTGGAGATCCTGCAGAGCTGGCTGGATGCGCAGCGGAGGCGGACGTAATGATCGACGATCTGGACCTTGGGTTCGACGAGCCGGAGCGAGGTGAGAAGGGCCGGCACCGGCGTAGCTTCCGCAAGCGCAAGGGAGGCTCCGGCGGCAGCCGGGGCAAGACGTTCCTGGCTCTGTTGATGGCCCTGGTTCTGCTGGGCGCCATCGGCGGCGGCGCGTTCTACGGGTTCGACCGGATCCAGAACTACTTCGTCACGCCCGACTACGACGGCGCCGGGTCCGGTGAGATCACCGTCGAGATCAAGAACGGCGCGTTGCTGGCCGACATGGCCGACGCCCTGGTCGCGGCCGACGTGGTCAAGAGCCAGAAGGCGTTCATCGAGGCCGCCGAGGCCAACTCGCGCAGCAAGAACATCCAGCCGGGCACGTACAAGCTGCGCAAGCAGATGAGCGGCGCGAGTGCCGTGACGGCCATGCTCGACCTCAAGAACAAGATCGTCAACGGGTTGACCATTCCCGAGGGTCGCACCAGCAAGAACATCTACAAGCTGCTCTCCGACAAGACCAAGATCCCGGTCAAGGAGTTCGAGGCCGCCGCGAAGGACCCGGAGGGGCTCGGCGTCCCGGACTGGTGGTTCAAGCGCGACGACGGCAAGAAGGTCGTCAAGTCCGTTGAGGGCTTCCTCTACCCGGACACGTACGAGATCCCGCCGAAGGCCACCGCCGAGAGCATCCTCAAGCTGATGGTGGACAACTTCCTCTCGGTGACCGGTGAGATGAAGTTCGCCGACCGGGTGCAGAAGGAGCGCAAGGTCAGCCCGTACGAGGCGTTGATCGTGGCGTCGCTGGCCCAGGCCGAGGCCGGTAACAAGGACGACCTCGGCAAGGTCGCCCGGGTGGCCTACAACCGGGCGTACGGCGAGTTCCCGTGCAACTGCCTGGAGATGGACGTCACGGTCAACTACTACCTGGAGTCGATCGGCAAGCCGACCAAGTCGTCGAAGCAGATGACGGCGGCCGAGTTGGACGACCCGAAGAACCCCTACAACCGCAAGCTGTCCGGCATGATCCCGACCCCGATCAACAACCCGGGCAAGCAGGCCCTGGAGGGGGCGATGGCCACGCCGGTGGGCAAGTGGCTGTACTTCGTGGCGATCGACAAGCAGGGGCACTCGGCCTTCGCCGAGACATACGCCGAACACCAGCGCAACGAGGCCAGGGCCCGGGAGGCCGGCATCATCTGACGCTGCACACCGCGAAAAGGCTCCCTTTGCGGCGACCGGAGACATCGGTCGCGCTGGAAAGGGAGCCTTTTCGCGTCAGATCACCTGGGGTGCCACGGTCAGTGGCTCGTCCCCGTCCACGTGCCGGTGCGCGGGTTGAGGAACGTCAAGCAAATACCATCGCCACCGCCGGTGCTGGCTGGTGCGGTCGTCCGTGCGGTCGGTAGGGTCGAGGCGACGTGTACGAAGGGGCGGACATGACGCGGACCGGGACGGCCCGTCGGGCCGCGGTGCTGGGCAAACCCATCGCACACTCGCTCTCCCCGGTGATCCACACCGCCGGGTACGCCGCCGCCGGGTTGACCGGGTGGTCGTACACCCGGATCGAGTGCGCGGCCGCGGAGCTGCCGGATCTGGTCGCCGGCCTGGGCCCGGAGTGGGCCGGGCTGTCGGTGACGATGCCGGGCAAGGAGGCGGCGCTCGCCGTGGCCGACGCCGCGTCGCCCGTCGCCGTCGCCGTCGGCGCGGCCAACACGTTGGTACGCCGACAGGACGGCTCCTGGTACGCGGACAACACCGACGTCGGCGGCATGGTGGACGTGCTCACCGAGGCCGGCGTCACCACCGGCGCGGCGATGACCGTGCTCGGTGCGGGCGGGACGGCCCGCGCCGCGCTCGCCGCCGCCGCACGGTTGGCCTGCTCGTCGGTGAGGGTGGTGGCCCGTCGGGCCGAGGCGGTCGAAGGCCTGCGACCGGTCGCCGAGGCGGTCGGCGTTGCGGTGAGCGCCGGCGCCTGGGTGGACGCCCGCCGCCACCTCGCGGCCGACGTGGTCGTCTCCACGGTGCCGAAGGGGGTGGCCGACTTCCTCGCCGGTGAGGCGGACTGGCACGCCGGCGGGGTCTACTTCGACGCGCTCTATGACCCGTGGCCGACCCCCCTGGCGGCGTCCGCGCTCGGGGCCGACGTGCGGGTGACGTCTGGACTGGATCTCCTTCTGGCTCAGGCGGTGGGCCAGTTCGAACAGTTCACTGGCGTACGCGCCCCGGTGGGGGCCATGCGCGCCGCGTTGAAGTCGGCCCGGCCCGACTGACACCCGGAGGTCCAACCTCTCCTTCCATCGACGACGGGCACCTTCGTGTGGCGTGCGCCCGTGGGCTGCACCTATGTCAGGTGCCCTCAGCTCTGGAGCGAAGCGGTAAATATCCGGGTTCGCCGTGAACCAAGGCCGGATCTGGCCCGTTTGGGGGCACGGCGATCTGGCTGTACGGGTGGGGGTGAGTGGGGATGAGTCAAGCGGGTCTTGATGGCGGGGCAACCGCCTGGGTGTTGGTGTCGGCCGTCTTGGTGCTCTTGATGACGCCAGGAGTGGCTTTCTTCTACGGTGGCATGGTTCGCGCCTCCAACGTCGCCGGAACCGTGATGCAGGGTTTCATGACGATCGGTGTCGTCACGGTCCTGTGGTTACTGCTCGGTTACTCCCTGGCCTTCGGGCCGAGCAACTCGGTCGTCGGCGGGTGGTCATTCGTCGGGCTCACCGATCTCGCGGCCGAGGTACCGGGGATCGACCTCGCCGGGGTACCGCCAATGGCCTTCGTGCTGTTCCAGATGATGTTCGCGGTGATCACCCCGGCGCTGATCCTCGGAGCTGGGGCGGAGCGATGGCGTTTCAGTGCCTCGATGATCTTCGTCGCGCTCTGGTCTCTGTTGGTCTACGCGCCGGTGGCGCACTGGCTGTTCTCGCCGCTTGGTTGGGCGCACCAGCTCGGCGCGCTCGACTTCGCCGGTGGAGCGGTGGTACACGCGAACGCCGGTGCGGCGGCGCTTGTCGTCGCTGCGCGTCTGGGGCGTCGGGCGCGCGCGGAGCACCGTCCGCACAACCTGCCGATGATGCTGCTCGGCACGGCGCTGCTCTGGGTCGGCTGGTTCGGCTTCAACGGGGGTTCGGCGCTCCGCGCCAACGACCTGGCCGTGCTCGCGGTCATCAACACGCAGGCGGCCGCCGCAGTGGCGATGATCGCCTGGGCGCTCGTGGAGCGACTTCGGTTCGGCAAGCCGACCACGCTGGGGGCCGCGTCCGGGGCAGTGGCCGGCCTGGTCGCGATCACTCCGGCGGCCGGGTACGTGACGCCTACGAGTGCGCTGCTGATCGGTCTCGCGGCAGGCGTCCTGTGCCACTTCGCAGTGGGGCTCAAGGCGCTCCTCCGACTCGACGACGCGCTCGACGTTGCCGCCGTCCATCTGGGCGGCGGGTTGATCGGCGCGCTCTCGGTCGGCCTCTTCGCCACCGCTTCGGTCAATCCTGGAATAGCGAACGGCCTGTTCTACGGGGGCGGGTACCGGCTGCTCGGAGTGCAGGCGCTGAGCGTCGGCGTGGTGGTCGTGTACTCCGCGGTGGTCTCCTTGATCATCATGGTCTTCGTGTCTCGGATTCGCGGCAACCGCATCGGTGGCCGCGCGGAGAGCGTCGGGGTGGACCTGTCACAGCATGGCGAGACCCCGTACGCGTTCCCGTCGACGCCGCAGCCGGCGGTCCGGTCGTGACCAAGCCAGTTGCCCTCCGCCAACGGCGTGGGCCATGGATCGCAGTCGCGTTGCTGCTGATCACCGTTCTGACCACGGTGTACGCGATGCTCGCCGTGCAGTCGCGCCGCCAGATCGACGCCGACGCAGCTCGGGTCACGAGCGAGCAGCAGGGATTGCGCTACCTGCGGGCAACCACCGACCTGATCAGCGAGTTGACCCGGCTCAGGGCGCAGACGGTGCGCAATACGGTGGTCAACCCCGGCGCGATCCAGCGGGCGGTCGGCGAGCTCGATGCGCTCGACGGACGCGAGGGTCAGGCGCTCGGCCTTGGCCAGCGTTGGTCCGGATTACGTCCGAAGGTCAAGCAGCTCGTGGACGACAGGCCGACCGGGCGTCAAGCGCTCGACCGGTACAGCGAGGTGCTCACTCTCGCGGTGGACATGGCCGCCAAGGTATTGCGTCTCGCACATCTGAACGGCAGTGCGGACAGCTACGGCAGCTTCCTTGCCGATGCGAGTTTCTTTCAGCTGCCCATCGTGCTGACCGGCGCGAATCTGGTGGCTGACCAGGCTTACCTCGGTGACAAGTCCGGGTCGACCGCGGTCGCCATCGCGGTGACCCGCGCGCAGGTGGCGGCTGCGGCCGCCGCGATTGAGGCCGGTCTGCGGGTCGTGACCGAAGCGGCTGGTCACGCTGCGCTGATCGAGCCCCTGGACTCGTTCCGCGACACCGTCAGCCGGTTCGGCGACACTGCGCTGGCCGGTACGGCCGGGAAGAACGCAAGCGCTGCCATGGCGGTACAGCTGCAGGACGCGAGCCTGAACGTGGCCGACGCGATGTCCAGCGAGCTGGATCGGCTACTCAAGGACACCGTTCGCTCCCTCGACAGGCTCCGGCAACAGCAAATGGCTATGGTGATCGTCGGGGCATTGGTTGGGCTGCTGCTGTTCTGGTGGGCGGTGCCCGCCCGCGAACGGGAGTCGGGTGACGAGCGGGACGAGGAGGTTGGCACGCAGCCGATCGCCGACATCGCGTCCCTGTCCGTCGCGATGCCGGAGGTTGATGCTCGGGAACTGCTCGCAACCGAAGAACTGCTTCGAGTCGGGCGCGGGGTACGACCTCGAGCGGATGACGAAGAGTTGTCAGATGCTTAGCGGACTCCGCGTTACGCAGCGACTCAGTCTCCTCTCGCTGCTGTCGGTGGCCGTGGCGCTGTGCGCCACCGTGCCGCTCGTCGCGCGGGGCATCGACCAGGCGCGCTCGGCTGCCGTCGTCGCGGACAGTGCGAAGACTGCGCGGTCGGTGAGTCGGCTGATCCGGGACCTACAGCGAGAGCGCCTGCTCGTCGTGGGACGGCTCGGCGGAGCGCCGGTCGGGCACGATGCGCTTCCTGTGCAGATGCAACAGGTGGACGACAGCTGGGAGAGCGTGGCACGTGTGCTGCCGTCCACCGCCGGCACCGAGCTCCGTACGGTGCTGGACCAACCGGGTCGCCTGCGAGAGCTTCGCGCCCCAGGTTCGGCGGGCGCCCGCGACGCGGCGAAGCTCGCCCTTGGCTACGACGATCTGATCCGGGAACTGCTCGATGGTCTACGGCTGACCGCCTCAGCAGGTGTCGACGCGTCGGGGCTGCGACGGACGGCGGCGGTGGATTCCCTGCTGCGACTGGATGAGGCGACCAGCCAGAGCCTCACCGCGGTGCTACTCGAGCTGGTGGACCCGAGCGAAGCCCAGCGGTGGGCGGCCTCGGCGGAGTCTGCGGCGGTGGTATATCGGGAGATTTTCCGGCAGCAGGGGGACGCGCACCACCAGGCGTTGGTAGCTGCGGCGGAGACAGGACCAACGTTCGGGCGAGCACGAGCGGCGGTGGCCGCTGTGACGAGTCGTCGCGCATCAGCACGGGTTCCTCCGATCAGTCGGCAGATGTCGATGGTTGAGGCTGCGCTCTCCACTCGGCAGGAGGTCCAGGACGAGATCACCCGCGATACGACGCAGCGGGCGGTGGACGCCGCCGTCGCTGCCCGCCGCGCCGCCGGCCTGGAGGTCGGGGTGGTCGCGGGACTGCTAACCGCGATCTGGCTCTTCGCTGTCGCGGTGAACAGGTCTGTGGCACGGCCCCTGCGGCGGATGACGCGCGCGGCCAACGCGGTAGCCGACCTCGCTGCTCACCAGATGACACGGATCAACGAGCTCGAGTACGACGAAGATGAACGTCAACCCAAGTTCGCCGCCGTGATGCTGCGGTCGGCTGATGAGATCGGCGAACTCGCATCAGCGTTCAACCGTGTGCAGGCGACCGCAGCGCTGCTGTTGCAGCAACAGGCACTCAACCGGCGCAACGTGTCGATGATGTTCGTCAACATCGCGAACCGCACTCGTAGCCTGGTCGAGCGGCAGGTAGCTCGTATCGACCAGTTGGAGCGCGACGAGTCCAGTGAAGAGCGGCTTGCCCAGTTGTACCAGTTGGACCACCTGACCAGCCGGCTCCGGCGGGGGACCGAGAGCCTGCTCGCGATCGCCGGCCGACGGGACGATGAGCAGTTGGGTGCGCACTCCCCGACACCTTTGATCGACGTCATTCGCTCCGCGATCGGCGAGATCGAGCGTTATGAGAATGTTCACCTGGAATCGGTGGCCAACGCAACGGTGGCGGCGGGTGCCGTGGCCGACCTGACCCTGATCCTTGCCGAGTTGCTGGAAAACGCGACATCATTCTCGCCGCCGTCCGCGCCAGTCGTCGTCTCGGCGAGCCTGACTTCGGAGTGCATGATTCGCATCGTCGACTCCGGTATCGGCATGAGGCCGGCCCGGATCGTCGAGGAGAACAGTCGACTTGTCTCGGTGGGACGGCCTGACGTCGCGCCGACCACCATGCTCGGATTGATCGTGGTGGGGCGGCTGGCCCGGAGGCACGGGATGACGGTACGGCTGATGCCGTCGCCGGTCACCGGGGTGACCGTCGAGGTCACGGTTCCGCAGCACATGTTGTTGCACCTGAACGTTGATCAACCGGCGGCCCGGCCGCCGCGAGGAGGGGCTGAGCCCGCGCCGGTGCGACGGGCAGCGCCGAATGCCCCCGCCCTCACCCCCGTCGCCGTGGGTGTCGAAGCGTCGCCTCGACCGCTGACCGAGGCGTTCGGTGACCGTGCCTTCAACTGGTGGACTGGCCGGTTGGACGCTGCTGCCGAGACGCCTGGCCATCAGGTTCGGCTGCCAACTGTTCCGCGTGGTGGTCAGCCCGAGACGACACCACCCCGAACGGCACCAGATTCGGAAGCTGCCGAAGTGCGTGCTGGGCTGCGGCGACGCCGGCCGGGTGCAACCCAGGCGACCCTGGACTGGGATGGTCCGGCCCGGTCCGAGCCCGCAGGTTGGAGCGGGCAGCACGAAACTCCGCCGTACCCATCCCGACGTCCGGAGGTGGAGCGCGCCGAGTTGGACGAGATGGTCCGTGCGGAGGCGCGAGCTGCGGGCGCGGTCGAGCCCGGTCCGCGTGGGCCAGGTCGTGACACGCAGACGTCAGCCGGGCGGGCCGCGGATATCGGGCCATTGCCGCCGCGCGTTGTCGACTTCTCGACGGCTCGCGGGACCGCGCAGGTCAGCCCCGGTGGTTTGCAACGGCGCCGCCCGGGAGAGCATCTCAACCTGGAGTTGGCCGAGGAACTCAGCGCCGACACACGCTATCGGGCGGCAGAGCCACCCACCGAAAGGCTGAGCGTGCGGCGTGATCCCGAGGCCGAACGGGCAGCACTCGACGATTTTCACGATGGGCTCGCTCGGGCGGCGACCCTCCACAACAACCGGAGCGGACGATGACAGCAGGCGGGCACCAGACAAGCAACGAGGCGCAGCAGTTCAACTGGCTGCTCGAGAGGTTCGCCAGCGATACCGCGGGCGTCCTGGAGGCGATCGCGGTCTCCTCCGACGGGTTGCTCGTGGCGCTCTCCGCCACCCTCTCTCGCACGGACGCCGACCGACTCTCCGCCATCACCTCCGCCCTCTCGAGCCTGGCGAGCGGCACCTCGCGTGTGTACGACCTCGGTGCCACGAACAAGGTCATCATCGACATGCAGCGGGGCTATCTGCTGGTCAGCGCTATCAACACACGTTGTTCACTCGGAGTGCTCGCGCAGAAGGACGCCAGCCTGGGCAACCTCGCCTATGAGATGGCGGTCTTCGCCAATCACGCCGGCCCGGTACTCACGCCGCAGCTCATTGACGAACTGAAGCTCACGGTCCGGGTCTGACCGGGGTGGTCGCGGACGGGGCTCACGAGACGGCAGGAGCACGACATCGCCAGGTGTCCCGGGTGCGGCCTTATCTGCTGACCGGCGGTCGAGTACGCCCCATGGGGGTGACGTTGAACATGGCAGCGCAGGTGATGGCTACCCGCGACGGCCTGCTAGGGGCGTCCCGCCTGCACTACGAGCATCGGGACATCGTGGAGTTCTGCAGGGAGTGGGTAGCGATCGCCGAGATCTCCGTCCACGTCGGGCTGCATCTCGGAGTCACGCGAGTACTGGTCGCCGACCTGATCGCGCTGAAATTTCTCACCACTCGCGGATTGGACCTCCCCGAGGACCGGCAGACGCAGATCATCGAAAGGGTTATCCGTGGACTTACCGCAATTCGCTGACCCGGCTGCCGAAAGCGCCCGGCCGCCCGTACCGGTAAAGATCGTCATCGCGGGTGGTTTCGGAGTGGGCAAGACCACTGCGGTCTCTCAGGTCTCCGAAGTTCCCGTGCTGACCACCGAGGCGCCGATGACCGAGGCCGCGGCCGCACTCGACCGCGCCGAGGAGGTGCCGGACAAGACGACCACGACAGTTGCGCTGGACTTTGGTCGCATCACCATCGACGACGAGATCAAGCTCTACCTCTTTGGCACGCCGGGCCAGGACCGTTTCGGTTTCATGTGGCGCGATCTCACCGAGGGGGCGCTCGGCGCTCTGGTGATTGTCGACGCGCGTCGCCTCGACGACTGTTATCCAGCAGTCGACTATTTCGAGCGAACCGGCATTCCCTTCGGGGTGGCCGTCAACCTGTTCGACGGCATGTTGACCCATGATCTTGACGATGTGCGGTGGGCTCTGGCGGTCTCCGACGACACGCCGCTGATCACCTTCGACGCCCGCGACCGTGGATCGGTGCTGGATGCACTGCTGGTGGTGCTGCGCCGCAGTCTGACGATGCCGCGGCGGGTGGGCCTACCGGTCGACGTTGCGGGCCTGTGAGTGAGGGCCCGATGCTGCTACCCCGCCGCGCCTCCGGGAGCGACTAGCCTTCCGCGAGCTTTCTTAGCTGAGAGTTAAGACGCGCTTACGGAAAACTGTCCTACCGACGACATGCCCTGGTCATCGATACGCTGCTGACGGTTATCGCACCAGACACAGGGAGTTCTCCTTGACCAGGCATGGACTGCACCGCATCACCCGGTTCCGCAACGGCCCCCGACGCAAGGCGATCGCCATCGGCGTCGTCGGCGGTTCGGTGGTGGCCGGCATCGTGGCGACCATGATGCCCCTGTTGGCAAGCGACGACCTGTCGATCCGCGCGGTGGCCGACACCACCGCGACAGTGGTCTCCCAGGACGGCGACAACTCCACCAAGGGGACCCTGGCGACCTGCGCGGCGCGCTGCGACGGCAACCCGCGCGGTGGTCGGGAGGCGGTCGTCGAGTTCGCGGTGACCACGCTCCCCGCCGCCGCCGTCAACGTCCGGGCGACCCTGCGCATGCACGCCTGGCAGCAGTTCGCCGCCACGGTGACCGCGCACGCCTCGTCGGTGAGCGCCCGCGAGGCGCGGCCGGCCCCGGCGAAGGCGGGAGCCGTGCTGGACACCGTGTCCGGTGTGGCCAAGGGCGCCAACGAGTGGGACGTCTCCAAGCTGGTCACCGGCAACGGCACCTTCACGGTGTCGCTGGCCCAGACCGGCCTGGAGACCCGCGTCTACTGGGCCTCGGTCGAGAACCGCAACACCGATCTGCGGCCCAGCCTGGTGATCAAGTACGACCTGGGCAGTGGGCCGACGTCGGCGCCGACGACGCGACCGGCGCCGCCGCCCTCGCCGACGGTCGCGCCGACGACAGCAGCACCCCGGCCCACGCCGACGGTGGCCCCGACGCGTACACCGACGCCGACCGGGAGCCCCACCCTCCCGTCCGGCAAGTGCGGTCAGGTGTCCGACACGCTCGTGCCCTCCTGTGGCGCCTGGTGGGGGATGTACTCACCCGCCAACGCCGGCAGCGGCTGGGACCACGGTAAGGCGATCACCGACGTGGAAGCCCAGGTCGGGCGCAAGTTCGACATCGTGCACCGGTACCACGACTTCTCCAACGCCGGCAGCAACGGGGCGTTCCCCGACGCCTACGAGCAGGAGCAGATGCGCCAGGGCCGGCTGATGTTCTTCGCCTGGGAGTCGCGCGACTTCTCCGCCGGCACGACGCTGAAGTGGTCCGACATCTACAGCGGCCGGCAGGACGCGACAATCGACGCGGTCGCCGGTCGCATCCGGGCCGCCAAGGTGCCGGTGTTCATGGGCTTCGACCACGAGCCGGAGGACGAGCCGGGCAAGGGGAGCGACGCCGAATTCGTCCAGGCCTGGAAGTACGTGTACGAGCGGTTCGCCAAGGCGGGCGCGGACAATGCCGTCTGGGTGTGGACGATGATGGGCTGGTCCGGTCACTACTCGCGGTACGCCGGCCTCTACCCCGGTGACCGGTACGTCGACTGGGTGGCCTACGACCCGTACAACTTCCACGTCTGCAACGGCAGCACGGTGTGGAAAAGCCCGAGCACGACAGTGGACGGCTTCTACCGGTGGCTCGACGAGAACGGCATCGGTGCGGGCAAGCCACGGATGCTCGCCGAGTTCGGTACGAACTTCGACGCCAAGGACCCGGGCGCGAAGCAGCGCTGGTTCCAGGAGTTCCCGGCGGCCCTGAAGGCGCACCCGAAGATCAAGGCCGCCATCTACTTCAATTCGCCGGGCATGACGACCCGCACGGCGACCTGTGACATGACGATGAACCACGACGCCTCCGCCGTGGCCGGGTTCACCCAGGCCGGCAAGGACGACTACCTGCGGCAGCCGACCGGGGGGAGCCGCTGACACGTGTGACGACACTGTGAACACAGCCGCCGTTCATCGGAGATCTACCAGCTGATCTTCCGGCGTTCTGTCGGCTAGCAGATTCACGCACCGCCCAATCGGCGGATGCGCCTACCAGGCTGGGCGAGGCACGCTACCTCGGGTTCTCATCCATCTTGGAGGCGTAGCGTGCCCACACTCTCGCACTCATGGCGTTTGTCAGGTCGACGTCGTACCCGGGCGGGGGTGGTCGCGCTGGCGGTCGCCGCCGCCGTGCTCAGCGCCCCCACGGCCTCCTCGGCGGCGGTGGTACCGGCCCCCGGAACCGCGACCCTGGTGTCGGGGAATCCCGCCGACATCACCCCGCACGCCCGCGACGGTGAGACCCGCGCCTTCGCGCAGGTGGGCAACACCGTGTTCGTCGGCGGCAGCTTCACCCAGCTCCGGCAGACCGCCACGTCCGCGTGGGTCACGCAGCGCTACCTCTTCGCGTACGACCGCACCACGGGCACGATGTCCACCAGCTTCCTGCCGGTGCTCGACGGCGCGGTCAACACGCTGCTGGCGGGGCCCGGCGGCACGCTGATCGTCGGCGGCGCCTTCAAGAACGTCAACGGGGTCTCCCGCAAGAACCTGGTCGCGCTGAACCCGAGCACCGGCGCGATCATCGACAGCTGGGTGGGCCGCTCCGACGGCGGCACCGTCCGGGATGTGGCGCTGTCGGGCAACTGGCTCTACGTGGCCGGCGCGTTCAACTGGCTCAACGGCACCGCGCACTCCGGTCTCGGCCGGCTCAACGCGACCACCGGCGCGATCGACCCCACGTTCTCCGTCGACGCCACCGTCGGGCGGCACAGCACCACCTCGTACGTGTGGACCATCGACGTCACCCCCGACGGCAACACCCTGGCGGTCGGCGGCAACTTCACACTCCTCAACGACCTGCCGCGCAACCAGATCGCGCTCGTCGACGTCTCCGGCACCCCGACGGTGCTGGACTGGAGCAGCGAGAAGTACGTCGCGCCGTGCGCCGCCCCGACGACCTTCGTGCACTACGTGCAGGACATCAAGTTCGGCGAGGACGGCACCTGGTTCGTGGTCGGTAGCAACGGTGGTGGTGGCTGGCCGACCGCGTACTGCGACGCGCTGGCCCGCTTCGAGACCGCGGCGCGCGGCACCGGTCAGGTCGGCACCTGGATCAACTTCACCGGCAACGACACCATCACCTCGGTCGAGGTGGCCGACAACGTCATCTACCTTGGTGGGCACTTCCGCTGGTTGAACAACCCGAACGCCAGCGACAACGCCGGTACGGGCGCGATCGACCGGCTCGGCATCGGCGCGGTCACCCCGGCCACCGGCATGCCGGTGAACTGGAACCCGCGTCGCAGTGGCAGCGCCTCGATGCCGTCCGGCACCACCGCCTGGGGCTCGTCGGTGCCGGTGCTCTGGCGCGGCTCGGACGGTCTCTACTTCGGGCACAACTCGGACGGCATGGGCGAGGAGTACCACGGGCGGCTCGGTATGTTCCCGCTCGCCGGCGGTCGCACCTTCACGGCGAAGAATCCGCCGAGCGGTAGCAGTGGCTACCTCTACCTGGGCACCGGTGCGGGCGCCGTGTCGAAGGTGCCGTTCGACAGCGCGACGCTGGGTGCGGCGACCACCGTCAGCCAGCCCACGTACACCGCGTCCGGTGCGACCTGGCGGGTGGACGACCGGATCTACTGGTCGCACACGGTGGCCGGTACGCCCACCGGTAGCCGGATCGACGTCTCGTTGTTCAACGGCGGCGCGATCGGCTCGCCGTGGGAGGCGTCCGGCTACAACGACTGGTTCAACCCGGCGGCTCTCACCGGCGCCTTCTATCTCGACGGTCGGCTCTACTACACCCGTACCGGGGCCAACAGCCTCTACTACCGCTACTTCGAGATCGACGGGAACTACCTCGGCGCCACCGAGTTCGCGTTGCCCACGAGTGGTGTCACCTGGTCGAGCGTGCGTGGCATGGCCTGGGTGGACGGTCGGATCGTCTACGGTGCGACTGACGGCGGGTTGCGCAGCGTCCCGTTCGACCCGACGGCCGCGCCGACCGCTGTCGTCAACGGCACCGCGACGACGCTCATCGCCGCAGCGACACCCGAGTTGTCCTGGTCCGTCCCCTCAATGTTCTTCTCCGTACAGTGACGGTCAACCAAACGTAACGGAGGATCGGTAGATTGTTCACGTCGGGTCGGCGGCGGTACCACCGCCGCCGGCCCCGCGATGTGGGGAGGGGTCGTTGGTCGGCGGCGCTGGATTCCGCGCGAAACGGGCGGTACACCTGGTTTTCGCGCTCAAACGCGCCTGGTACAGGTTGCGTTACCGGCGGTTGACCCTCGGGCGGGACGTGCAGATCCGAGGCCGGATCAGGTTGCGCAGGGGCGTACGGGTCAGCATCGGTGACCGTACCCGTCTCAACAAGCTGGTCCGCTTCGCCGGCCCCGGCGAGGTACGCGTCGGCGCCGACTGTCTGCTCAACGCCACCTGGATCGGCACCTGGACGTCGGTGACCGTCGGGGACCGGTGCCTGCTGTCCGACTGCGAACTGCTCGACAACGACTTCCACAACCTGCCGCCCGACCAGCGACACGCGCCACCGGGGCCGGCGACCCGCGCCCCGATCGTGCTGGAGGAGAACGTGTGGGTCGGCGCGCACGCCCTGGTGCTCAAGGGGGTCCGTGTCGGCCGGGACAGCGTCGTGGGCGCGGCAGCGGTGGTGCGGACCGACGTGCCGCCGGGCGTCGTCGTGGTGGGCAATCCTCAACAGACGGTGAAGAAGTTCCATGACTGACGCGACACCCGCCTCCTGGCCACCCGCCTCGTCGAGCCCCGACGCCACCCGCGTCGTCACGCTCTCCGACCTGCTGCGGGTGCCGATGCACCGGCTGCGCCTGGTGGCCGCCGTCGCCCTGGTCGGCCTGCTCGCCGCCCTGGGCTACGTGCTGCTGGTGCCGGCGGCGGTGACCGCCAGCGCGGTCGTGGCGGTCCGACCGGTGGTCACCGACGCCTTCACCCCCAGCGGCGCCGGCGCCGACCGCGCCGTCAACATGAACGTGGAGAGCGGCCTCGCCACCGGCACCGAGGTGGTCCAGCGGCTCGCCAACGCCCTCGGGGCCGCGCCGCGTGACATCCGCAACGGCCTCGAGGTCGAGGTGCCCACCGGCGGGCAGATCCTGCGCTTCACCTATCAGACGCACGACGCGCAGCGGGCCGTGCAGGGCGCCAACCTCGCCGCGCAGGCCTACCTCGACGTGCGACGCGCCATGTACGAGCAGCAGCGTGCCGAGATGCTGCGCTCCTACGACGCCAGCATCACCAAGGTCGTCGCCCAGCAGGCAGCGGTGCAGAAGCGCGCGAGCAGCGCCAAGGGCACCGCCGCCGGCGATGCGGCACTGGCCGAGCTGTCCGGCATCAACAACCAGCTCACCCAGCTCAACGCGGCCCGCACCGAGATCGCCGCGGTCGACATCAACCCCGGCTGGGTCACCCAGACCGCCGAACAGGCGCTGGTGACCTCCGCCGGGCACCGGCCGCTCTACCTGGTCGCCGGCCTGCTGGGCGGCGCGCTGATCGGCGTCGTGCTGGCGTACGCGTGGGAGTCCGCGGACCGGCGGGTCCGCTCGGTCACCGACGGCCGTGCGGCCACCGGCCTGCCACTGCTCGGCACGGTACGCCGGCCGCCGTTCCGGGGCAGTCCGCGGGCGGTCGACGCGGACATCCGCTATGTGGCGATGGCGGTCGCCGAACGGGTGCGCCAGCCGGCCCGGGTCGCGCTGGTCACCTCCCGCGAGGACGCCACGGCGCTCACCGCCGGGCTGGCCGTGGCGCTCGCCGCCGACGGTCGGGAGGTCTTCGTCGCCGACGACAGCGGCCGCGTCGAGCGCCTGCGCGCCGGCGTCCTCGCCGACCGTGGGCGGCTGCCCGTCGACCCGTCCCGACCGCTGGTGCCCAAGCCACGCCCGGCCGGCACCCCGGCGGCGAGCGGTGCTTCCGCGGAGAACCCGGCACCCCGGCGGCCCTCCCCGCATCCGCCCGGCGCACGTCCGTCCACCGATCCGGACGCCACGCTCACCCTGCCCCGGGTGGCGTCGGCCCGCCCCGACAACGCAAAGCCGGCCTCGGCGGACGAGGTGACCGTGGGGGTGGGCAGCGTCCGCTTCGGCACCTGGCGGCAGGGCGCCGACCATGGACTGGTGCTGTTCAACGCGCCGCCGGCGGAGTCCGACGAGCGCGGCGTGGCAGTCGCCCGGCAGGGCAGCGCCGTGGTGGTCATCGAGCGGGACCGCACGCGTCAGAGCGACCTGCGGCGGCTCGTCGAGCGGCTGCGTGCCGCCGGAGTCACCCCGCTGGGCTTCGTCCTCACCCGCAACGGCCGGGCCTGACCGGTGTCGGTCACCCGCGCCCCGGCGACCGAGCAACCACCCGGCGGCACACCGACCGCCGCCGCGCCGCCGCCGACACCGGCTCCGGCCCGGTTGCCGCTCTGGCCCCTGGCGTTGATGTTCGGGCTCGTGCCGCTGTGGTGGTTGCTCGGGGCGTTCTACCTGGGCTGGCCACTGCTGGGCGCGTTGCTGCTCGCGTTGCTGCTCGCCCGGGGCCGGGTGCCGCTGCCTCCGGCGGCCGGCATCTGGCTGCTGTTCCTGGCGATCGTGGTCGTCAGCGCCACGCAACTTCCCTCGCCGGCCTCGCTGCTGACGTTCGCGCTGCGTCTGGCCTTCTACCTGACCGCGTTGGTGGTCGGCGTCTACGTCTACGTCGCCGCCCGGGAACGGGCCGACCTCGTGGCGGTGCTCACCCCACTCTGCGCGTTCTGGTTCGCGCTGGTGGTGCTGGGCTGGCTCGGGGTGCTGGTGCCCCGCTTCGCGCTGGCGACCCCGATGGAGGTGCTGCTGCCGGCCGGCGTCGCCCGTACCCCGTTCATCCAGGACATGGTGCACGTGACCACAGCGGAGTACAGCCCCCGCTCGCTCAACCCGATCTACCGGCCCGCCGCGCCGTTCGCGTACACCAACAACTACGGCAGCGCGTACGCGATGACGCTGCCGTGCGTGGTGGCGTACACCATGCTGCGCCGTCGCGGGCTGTTGCGGTGGACGCTGCTGGCGTCGTTGCCGCTGTCGTTGGCCCCGGCGTTCCTCACCCTGAACCGGGCGATGTTCCTCAGCCTCGGCGCGGGGCTCGCGGTGCTGGGGGTGCGGGCCAGCCTGCGCGGCAACGTCCGCGTCGCCGCGTCCATCGTCGGCGTGGTGGTGATCGGAGGGCTGGCCACGCTCGTCATCCCGATCACCGAGTTGATCAACAAGCGCGTCGACTCCAGCGACACCAACACCGACCGGCTGTCGCTCTACACGGAGGTGATCCGCCGGGTGCAGGATTCCCCGTGGCTGGGCTACGGCGCTCCGGTGAACGTGGACACCGTCTCGGCGGACGCGCCGATCGGCACCCAGGGACAGCTGTGGATGGTGCTGTTCAGTCACGGCGTACCGGCGCTGCTCTGTTTTCTCGGTTGGTTCGTGGCCGCCGCGGTGATCTGCGCGCGGGCGACGTCGGCGGCCGGTCAGTGGCTGGCGGTGGTGCCGGTGGTGTGCCTCGTGCAGATCCCGTTCTACGGCATGGCCAACCAGAACCTGGCGGTCGCCTTCTTCGCGGTCGGCTTCGCCATGGCGCTCACCGAACGCGAACGCGCGCCCCGCCCGCAGCCGTGGCGTCCGCCGCTCGCGCCCGCCCTGGCGGCGCCGGCATGACCGCCGCCACCCGGGAGCCGGCCGGCGTCGGCCGGGACGGCCCGTCGGGCGGCGCGGCTCCCGACACCGGCGCGGTCGAGACGCGCCGCAGCGCCCGCAGCGGGGTGGCCGGGCTGCTCGGTGCGGCCACCAGCGGCCTGTTCGGGTTCGTGCTGGCCGTGGTGATAACCCGGGGGTACGGGACGGCCGGCGCGGGGGCGTTCTTCGCCGCGATCGGCGTGGTGACCGTGGCCACCGCGGTCTGCACGCTCGGCGCGGAGACCGGTCTCATGTGGGCGGTGCCCCGGCGGCGTCTCGGCGTCCGGGGGGACGCGGCCCGGGTGCTGCCGGTGGCGCTGATCCCACCGCTGCTGGCCGGGTTGGTCGTCGCCGTCGGGGGAGCGCTGAGCGCCGACGCGCTCGCCCCCCGCCTGCTGAGCGGGTCGGGCGACGAGGGCCACGGGTTGCTGACGCTGACCTTCGCCGCCGTGCCGGTGGTGGTGGCGATGACCCTGCTGCTGGCCGCGTTGCGCTGCGTGCGACCCATCCGCGCGTACGTCGGCGTGCAGTTCCTCCTGCTCCCGGTAGCCCGCCCGGCGCTGGTCGGCGCCGCCGCGCTGGTGGGTGGCGGCCTGCTCGCCGGCATGACCGGCTGGTTGGTGCCGGCGGCGCTGGCCCTGCTGGTCTGCCTGGTGCTGGTGGCCGGGCCGCTCGGGCTGGGCCGGGGCGCCGCGTGGCGGCCGGACCGCGCCGACTGGTCGACGTTCTGGCGCTTCGCGCTGCCGCGGGCCGCCTCGGCGGCCATCGACGCGGGCAGCATGTGGGTGGGTGTGCTGCTGACGTCGGTGCTGGCCGGACCGACCGACGCGGGTGTGTTCGGCGCGGTCGGCCGCTACGTGCTGGCCGGCCAGCTCGCCATGCAGGGCCTGCGGGTCGCGGTGTCACCACAGCTGTCCCGGCTGCTCGGGCGCGGCGAGCGGGCGGCCGCGGCGGCCGTGCACCGGCACCTGACCATCTGGGGGCTGGTGCTGTCCTGGCCGGTGTACCTGCTGCTGGCGGTGTTCGCGCTGGCGTTCCTGCAACTGTTCGGCCCGGAGTTCACCGCCGGTGTGCCGGCGATGACGGTGCTGGCGCTGGCGATGCTGGTGAACACCGGCGTGGGCAACGTGCAGAGCCTGCTGCTGATGGGCGGGCGCAGCGGGCTGCACCTGGTGTCCACCCTGGCCGGGCTCACCGTGACCGTCTCGCTCGGGCTCTGGCTGATCCCCGGTCACGGCGCGACGGGCGCCGCCCTGGCGTGGGCCGCCGGCATCGCCACCGAGAACCTCACCGCCGCCGGCTTCGCCCGGTCGGTCATCGGCGAGCCGCTGGTCGACGCCGCGACGCTGCGCGCGGCGGCGGCCACCGTCGGTGGTGTGGGGATCGCGGCGGCGGTCGGTGTGCTGGCGGGGGGACGTGGCCTACCCGGCCTGGCGGTGGCACTCGGCGTGCTGCTGGCCGGTTGCGTCGGCTTGTTGACGTTGCCCCGGGTGCGCGCCGGCATCCGGGTGACCATGAGGCAGATCCGTGGGTCCGACGAGGCGGCCACGGCCGCCGGGTCGGCCCCGGCATCGACGAGAGGCAGGTGAGGGCCGTCGTGGCGTCCATCCGTGACCGGGTCAAGCAGTTGGTGCCGACCCAGGTGACCACCCGGGTGAGGGAGTCCCTGGTCGACTACGGGGTGCGCACCAGTGACCGGCGACCCCTGCCGGACTTCCTGATCATCGGCACCAAGCGGGGCGGCACCACCTCGCTGTGGAACTACCTCATCCAGCATCCGCTGGTGCCCCGGCTCTTTCCCGCCTGGAACACCAAGTCCGCGCACTACTTCGAGGAGCACTGGGGTCGCGGCGAGGCGTGGTACCGCTCGCACTTTCCGACCGAGCGGCAGCGCGAGGCCCTCGCGAAACGGCACGGCGGGTCGGTCCGCGTCGGCGAGGCCGCGCCCCTGTACATGTTCCACCCGCTCGCCGCGCAGCGGGTCGCCGCGCTGATGCCCACCGTGAAGCTGATCGTGCTGCTGCGTGATCCGGTCGAGCGGGCGTACTCGCACTGGAAGGAACGCCGCACGCACGGCATCGAGCCGCTGGACTTCGCCGCCGCGCTGGCCGCCGAGCCGGAGCGTACGGCGGGGGAGCGGGAGCGCCTCATCGCCGAGCCGGAGGCGTTCAGCGAGGCGTACGACTGGTACACGTACCGGGCGCGGGGGCGTTACCTGGAGCACCTGGAGCCGTGGCTGGACCGGTTCGACCCCGCCCAGATCCTCTTCCTGCCCAGCGAGGACCTGTACCGCGACTCGCGCGCCACCTATCGGCGCACCCTCGACTTTCTCGGGCTGCCCCCGTACGAACTGCCGAACTTCAAGGTCTACAACGACCGGCGCTCGGCACCGCTGGAGCCGGCGGTACGCACCGAGCTGACCGAGTACTACCGCCCGTACAACGACGCGCTGCGGAAGCGGCTCGGGTTGGAACTCGACTGGGCGGACCGGGCGGCGTGACGACCGGGGTCGCCCCGGCCACGGACCCCCGGTCGCGGGCGGACGGGCTGGGCTGGGTGAGCCGTGCGGTGTTCCCGGACGACCGGGTCCAGCTGACCGTGGACGCCGCGGTGCCGGCCGGGCAGCGGACGGTGGCCCGGTACGCCGTGGTGCCGTCGGTGGCGCGGGCGCGGTTCCTCGTACCGCTGGGCTCGCCCCGGGCCGGCGCGGCGTCGCTGCTGGCGTACAACGCGTTGCGGCCACCGAAGGTGCGGGCCCTGCGGGCGGCGCTCGGTGGGCTGGCCCGCTTCGGTGCGGCGGGCCTCGCGCCGTTTCCCACGCTGACCGTGTCGGTGCCGGTGGGGGCGTCCGTTGCCGACCTGGTGCTGACCGAGCGGCTCGCCGCCGCGCTGGGCGGCACGCCCCTGCTGGCCGCGTGTGGTGTGCGTCCACCGGACCCGAACGTCAAGCCCACGCTGCAACTGTTCACCGTCGACGGTCGCCCCCGCGGCTACGCGAAGATCGGTTGGAACGACGCCACCCGCGCCCTGGTCACCGCCGAGGCCGGCGCGCTGCGGGCGCTGCGCGCCGTGACCGGTGTGCCCGACCACCCGGTGCCGCCGGGGCTGCTCACCGAGACGGCATGGGCCGGCCAGGTCGTCGCGGTGATCGAGCCACTGCCACCCGACGTACGCGGAGTGCCGGCCGACGACCCGCCGCGGATCGCGGCGCTGCTCGCGGTCGCCCGCCGGGGCGCCGCCCCCGGTGTGCCCCGGACGCTGAGCTCGTCGACGTTCCTCTCCCGACTGGCCGCCCAGGCGGAGCGGGCCGCGTCGACCGCGCCGGCCGGGGCGCGGGCGGTGGCGGGGGTCGCCGCCCTGGCCCGTCGGCACGGCGACACGAGCGTCGAGTTCGGCCACTGGCACGGGGACTGGGTGCCGTGGAACCTGGGCACGCACGACGGCCGGCTGGTCGCCTGGGACTGGGAGCACAGTGGTCCGGACGTGCCGGTCGGCTTCGACCTGGCCCACGACGCGTTCCAGCGCTCGTTGGTGCTGCGCGGCGAGCCGGCGGCCGTGGCCGCCGCGGCGGTGGACGCACACCTGGGCCGGCACGGCGAGCGGCTGGGCCTCGACGCGGCGGGGCGCGCTCTGGTGGCCGACGCGTACCTGCTGGAGATGTGGCTACGCACGTGGCGCCTGGCGGACGCCGGCGCCGGGTGGAACGCCGCGCTGCATCCCGCACTGTTGGACGTCATCGAGAAACGACATAGCGAGTGAACGGGAGAATTTTCGACGCCGGGTGCGCGTCGTAGCGTGACGACATAATGGCAGGTCGTGACGGCGGTCGATGGGCTGTGGGGTCGACAATGGGCCTGAGCACGCTGAAGAGAGATCGTCGCCTCCTCCGGTCGCGCTATTCAACGACCGGGAAACCTGTGATCTGCTTCTGCCTTGCGTGAATCGGAATTCCAAGCGGACTTGTGGGGAGTCGCGTGGACACGAACAACGACGACGAATCGCCGGTGCTGCTGCTGGTCGGATCCAGCGGTGGCCACCTGGCCCAACTTCTCGCCCTGCGGCCCTGGTACGAACGGTGGCGGCGCTGCTGGGTCACCTTCGACACCCCGGAGGCAGTGTCGCTGCTGACCGGCGAGGACCTGGTGCCGGCGCACCACCCGACCACCCGCAACGTACCCAACCTGCTGCGCAACGCGCGGCTGGCCTGGCGGGTGCTGCGGCGTCGGCGGGTCGCGGCCGTGGTCACCACCGGCGCCGGCGTGGCCGTGCCGTTCGTGGTGCTGGCCCGGCTGCGTCGCATCCCGACCGTCTACATCGAGGTGTACGACCGGATCGACACCCCGACGTTGACGGCCCGCCTCTGCCGCCCGTTCCTGTCCGCGATGCTCGTGCAGTGGGACGAGCAGCGCCGGCAGTACCCGGAGGCCACCGTCGTCGGGACGCTGCTGTGAGCGGGGAGGCGGGCACCACCCGCCGCGCCCAGTCGCACCGGCCCGACGACGCCGAGTCGTCCCGGCTGCCGCGCCAGCGCGACACGAACCCCGTCGAGCAGCTCCAACTGCTCGTCGCGGTCGGCACCGACAAGCACCCGTTCGACCGACTGGTGGGCTGGCTGGCTCAGTGGCACGAGAGCGCCGGCCCGATCGGGCTGACCGTGCAGCACGGGCACACCGCCGCGCCGCCCCTGCCCGGCGCGGTGCCGTTCCTCGGCCACGACGCCCTGCAACAGGCGATGGCGGACGCCGACCTGGTGGTGTGTCACGGCGGCCCGGCGACGATCCTGGAGGCGCGCCGGCACGGCCACCTGCCGATCGTGGTGCCCCGCGACCCGGCACGCGGCGAGCACGTCGACGACCACCAGCAGCTCTTCGCGCGTCGGCTCGGCGCGGCCGGGCTGGTGGCGCTCTGCGAGACGCGCGAGGAGTTGCACGATGCTCTCGTCGCCGGACAGGCCGACCCGTCCCGGTACGCGGTCCAGGCCGACCCGGCCGCGCACGAAGCCCGCCGCGCGGCCGTCGCCCGGGTCGGGCAGATCGTCGACGACCTGGTGGCCCGGTCGAGCCGGCACCGACCCCGCTGGCGGACCTGGCCGCGCGCCGGCCAGCCGACGAAGGAGACCCGATGACCCGCCAGCCGAGCGTCAGCGTCGTGGTGCCCACCCGGGACCGCCCCGAACTGCTGCGCGCCGCCGTGGCCGCGATCCTCGCCCAGGAGTACGCGGGCACGATCGAGGCCGTGGTCGTGTTCGACCAGTCCACGCCGGACGAGTCGCTGACCGGCCTGGGCGGGCCGGACCGGACGATCCGCGTCATCGCCAACGGACGCGCGCCCGGGCTGGCCGGTGCGCGCAACAGCGGCACCCTCGCCGCCGAGGGCGACCTGGTCGCGTTCTGCGACGACGACGACGAGTGGCTGCCCGGCAAGCTGGCCGCCCAGGTCGAGGCGTTGGCCGCCGACCCGAGCGCCGAGTTCGTCTGCTGCGGCATCCGGGTCAGCTACGACGGGCACACCGTCGACCGGGTGCTCGACAAGGACCGGATCACCCTGGACGACCTCCTGCGGGACCGGTTGACCGAGCTGCACCCGTCCACCTTCCTGATCCGGGCGGCGGCCCTGCGCGACGGCTTCGGCCTGGTGGACGAGGAGATCCCGGGCAGCTACGCGGAGGACTACGAGTTCCTGCTGCGCGCCGCCCGCAGCGCGCCTTTGATCAACCTGCGGACGCCGTCGGTGCTGGTGCGCTGGCACAAGCGGTCGTACTTCGCCCAGCGGTGGGACACCATCTCCGAGGCGTTGCAGTGGCTGCTGCGGCGCTACCCGGAGTTCGCCGGGCAGCCGGCCGGCGAGGCCCGGGTCACCGGCCAGATCGCCTTCGCGCGGGCCGCCTCCGGTGATCGGCGGGGCGCGTTGCGTTGGGCGCGACGCACCCTGCGCAGCAATCCCCGCGAGCCGCGCGCCTACCTGGCGCTCGCGGTCGCCGGTCGGGTGGTACGGGCCGACTCGGTGCTCCGCACCCTGCACAAGCGCGGCCGGGGCATCTGATCCGTCGTGCGAAGCCGCCCTGCGGACGGTCCCGGCCGTCCGCAGGGCGGGACGCGGCGGGCAGCGCGACGTGCCCGTCGCGCGCCGTGACAGACTGACCGCTGTGTTGCGCTGGTTGACTGCAGGTGAATCGCACGGCCCCGCCCTCGTCGCGTTGCTGGAGGGGGTGCCGGCCGGCATCGAGGTGAGCACCACCGAGATCGCGGGCGAGCTGGCCCGCCGCCGGCTGGGCTACGGCCGCGGCGCCCGGATGGCGTTCGAGCAGGACGAGGTCGAGGTGATCGGCGGGCTGCGGCACGGCGTCACGCTGGGCAGTCCGGTGGCGATCCGGGTCGGCAACTCCGAGTGGCCCAAGTGGCAGACGGTGATGGCCGCCGACCCCGTCGACCCCGACGAGCTGGCCCGACAGGCCCGCAACGCGCCGCTGACCCGCCCCCGGCCCGGCCACGCCGACCTGGCCGGCATGCAGAAGTACGGCCACACCGACGCGCGGCCGATCCTGGAGCGCGCCAGCGCCCGGGAGACCGCCGCCCGGGTGGCCGTCGGCACCGTCGCCAAGGCGCTGATCCGGCAGGCACTCGGCATCGAGATCGTCTCGCACGTCGTCGAGTTGGGGCCGGTGGCCGCGAAGCCCGGGCTACGGCCGACCCCGCAGGACGCCGACCGCATCGACGCCGACCCGCTGCGCTGCCTCGACCCGGAGGCTAGCGCCCTGATGGTGGCCGAGGTCGACGCCGCGAAGAAGGCCGCCGACACTCTCGGCGGCGTGGTGGAGGTGCTGGCGTACGGGGTGCCGCCGGGCCTGGGTAGTCACGTGCAGTGGGACCGCAAGCTCGACGCCCGACTGGCCACCGCGCTGATGTCCATCCAGGCGATCAAGGGTGTGGAGATCGGCGACGGGTGGCAGCAGGCCCGCTCCCGTGGCTCCGAGGCGCACGACGAGATCATCCCGTCAGCCACCGGAGTCCGTCGCGTCACCGACCGGGCCGGCGGTCTGGAGGGTGGCATCACCACCGGCGAGCCGCTGCGGGTCCGCGCCGCCATGAAGCCGATCTCCTCGCTCAACCGGGCGCTGGCCACCGTGGATGTCCTCACCGGCGAGCCGGCGACCGCCATCAACCAGCGCTCCGACGTCTGCGCCGTGCCCGCCGCCGCGATCGTCGCCGAGGCGATGGTGGCCCTCGTGCTGGCCGAGGCGGCCACCGAGAAGTTCGGCGGCGACTCGGTCGCCGAGATCCGCCGCAACGTCGCCGGCTACCTCGACGCGTTGGTCATCCGCTGATGGCGCCGGTCGTCGTCCTGGTCGGGGTGCCCGGCTGCGGCAAGACCACCGTGGGGCAGGCGCTCGCCGCCACCCTCGGCGTGGAGTTCCGGGACACCGACACCGACATCGAGCAGATGGCCGGCAAGAGCATCCCGGAGATCTTCATCGACGAGGGCGAGGAGCACTTCCGGGCCCTGGAACGGGCGGCCGTCGCTGCGGCGCTCGCCGCGGGCACCGGCGTGCTCGCCCTCGGCGGCGGGGCCGTCCTGGCCGAGGAGACCCGCGCCGCCCTGGTGGGGCACCGGGTCGTCCACCTGTCGGTGGAGCTGCCCGACGCGGTACGGCGAGTCGGCCTTGGCGCGGGCCGGCCGCTGCTGGCGATCAACCCGCGAGCCACCCTGAAGCACCTGATGGACCAGCGCAAACCCCTCTACGCCGAGGTCGCCACCGAAACGGTGGCCACCGACGGCCGAACGCCGGCCGCGGTCGTCGCCGAGGTCGCCGCCCTGCTTCCGCGCTGACCCCGGCCCGCCGGGGATCGGCGGCCCGGGCGGCGACCGGTGCGCTCGCCGCCCGGTGTGCGGGTCCCTGCTCAGCTCTGCGCGATCAGGTCGAGGACGTCGGCCAGCGCCTTCGGCTCGCTGAGCATCGGCCAGTGCCCGGTGGGCAGCTCGTGCAGCTGGCCGTCGGCCAGGCCGGTGAAGAACGGGTGCCCCTCGTCGATCATCTGACGCACCACGGCCAGTGGGAAGGTGCTCGCGACGAGCGCGGTCGGCACCGGACGGCCACCCGTGCGGCGTACCGGATCGGTAGCCGTCCGCAGGGGCTGTGCGGTGCAGCGTTCGCGCAGGAGGGACAGCGTCGACTCGTCCAGGCCGGCCAGGTTGGTCGGGTCGGTCGCCGGGTCCCAGGCCGGCGGTGGCAGCAGGTGGCCGCCGCCGATCGCCGCGCGCAGCCGCTGCTGCTCCTGCGGCGGCACCGTGTCGAACTGCGCCGTGCCGTCCGGAAGCGGCCCACTCTCCACGTAGACCACCCGGGCGATGCGGTCCGGGACGAGGTCGGCTGCCTGGGCCACCGGCATACCGCCGCCCGAGTGCCCGACCAGCAGCACGTCGTGCAGATCCTCGACCTCGATCAACGAGACGATGTCGGTGGTGTGCGTCCGCAGGGTCACCTGCGGCCCGGCGAGGTGCTGGCGCTCGGCCAACCCGGTCAACGTCATCGGGTACACGTCGTGCCCCTGCGCGCGCAGCAGACCGGTCACCTCCCGCCACGCCCAGGCACCCAACCAGAACCCCGGCACCAGTACGAACGTCGCCATCTGTCACTCCTTCTCTCGGTTACCGACCGACCGTACGATCGAATCCGGACAGAACCCGCCCGGTTTCGAGGAGTGGCCCGTTGTCTCATCCCGCCGGTCGGGTGCTGGCCCTGCTCGAGCTGCTCCAGGCTCGGCACCGGGCGACGGCAGGCGACCTCGCGAGCCGGCTCGGTGTGGACGAACGGACCGTGCGCCGCTATGCGGCCACACTGGTCGAGCTGGGCATCCCGGTGCTCGCCGACCGGGGCCGCCACGGCGGCTACCGGCTGCACCCGGGCTTCAAGCTGCCACCGCTCATGCTCACCGACGACGAGGCGATGGCCGTGCTGCTTGGCCTGGTCGTCGCCGAACGGGTCGGGCTGACCACCGAACTGCCGGCCACGGCGACCGCGCTGGCCAAGATCCGCCGGGTGCTGCCGGCGGCGCTCGCCGACCGGCTGACCGCCGTGCAGGAGCACCTCGGCTTCACCCTGCGGCGGCCCGAGCCCCAGGCGCGACCGGCGTCGGGCACCCTGCTGGCCCTGGCCACGGCCGCCCGGAACCGGCGGCGGGTGAGCCTGGACTACCGCTCGTGGCGCGGTGAGCGGTCGCATCGTGACCTCGACCCGTACGGGCTGGTCTTCCACGCCGGCCGCTGGTACGTCACCGGTCACGACCACCGGCGCGGCGAGGTGCGCACGTTCCGGCTGGACCGGATCGCGACCGTCACGCCGGGCACGGCGACGTTCACGGTGCCGGACGACTTCGACGCGGTGGCGTGGCTGACCCGGTCGCTGGCCGGCGTGCCGTATCGGCACGAGGTCGAGGTGCTGCTGGAAACCGATCTGGTCGCTGCCCGGCGACGCATCCCGGCCAGTGTGGCCGAGCTGACCCCCAGCGGCGACGGTGTGCTGCTCCGGGCCCGAGCGGAGAGCCTTCCCGGCATGGCGGCGCTGCTCGCGGGGCTCGGCTGCCCGTTCACCGTGCGCCACCCGGACGCGTTGCGCGCCGCCGTGGCCGAGCACGCGCGTCTGCTGGCCGACTGGGCCGCCCGGCCAGCAGGTGGACAGACGCCCTCGCCACGTCGTCCGCTGGACTAGGCTGCCGGCGATGGACGAGGTGACCCGGATTCCGGTCGGCGGCGAACGACCGTACGACGTGCTGGTCGGACGCGACCTGCTGGACGCGCTGCCCGGGCTGCTGCCCGGCGCGACCAGGGCGGCGGTGCTGCACACGCCCCCGCTCAAGACCCTGGCCGACGCTGTCGGTGAGCGGCTGCGCGCGGCCGGCGTCGACCCGCTGCCGATCGAGGTGCCCGACGCCGAGTCGGGTAAGCAGATCGACGTGGCGGCCGCCTGTTGGGACCGGCTCGGCGCGGCCGGCTTAACCCGTACCGACGTGGTGGTCGGCGTGGGTGGCGGCGCGGTGACCGACCTGGCCGGGTTCGTCGCGGCCTGCTGGTTGCGCGGGGTGCGCTGGGTGCCGGTCGCCACCTCGCTGCTGGGCATGGTGGACGCGGCCGTGGGTGGCAAGACCGGAATCAACACCGCCGCCGGCAAGAACCTGGTCGGCGCGTTCCACCCGCCGGTCGGTGTGCTCGCCGACCTGGCCACCCTCGACAGCCTGCCCGGCGTCGACCTCGCCGCCGGGCTCGCCGAGGTGGTCAAGTGCGGGTTCATCGCCGACCCGGTGATCCTGGATCTCGTCGAGCAGGACCCGGTGGCGGCCACCGACCCGTGCGGGCCGGTGGCCCGCGAGCTGATCGAGCGGGCCGTCCGGGTCAAGGCCGACGTGGTCGCCGGCGACCTGCGCGAGTCGGGCGTCCGGGAGGTGCTCAACTACGGCCACACCCTGGCGCACGCGATCGAGCAGAACGAGGGCTACCGCTGGCGGCACGGGCACGCGGTCGCGGTCGGCCTGGTGTACGCCGCCACGCTGGCCCGGCTCGCCGGCCGGCTGGACGCCCCGACCGCCGACCGGCACCGGAGCGCTTTGACCGCGCTCGGCCTGCCGGTGAGCTACCCCGCCGACGCCTGGCCGCGACTGCTGGCCGCGATGCGGGTGGACAAGAAGGCGCGCGGCAGCCGGTTGCGGTTCGTGGTGCTGGACGGGCTGGCCCGCCCGGCGATGCTGGAGGGTCCGGACGACGCCCTGCTCGAAGCCGCCTACCGCGAGCTGGCCACTCCATGAGGGTGTACGTGCTGAACGGCCCGAACCTGGGCCGGTTGGGCACCCGGGAGCCGGCCGTGTACGGCTCGACCAGCTACGCCGACCTGGTGGCGCTGTGCGAGGCCACCGGTCGGGAGCTGGGGCTCGACGTGACGGTCCGGCAGACCGACGCGGAGCACGAGCTGCTCGGTTGGCTGCACGACGCCGCCGACGAGGACGCCGCCGTGGTGCTCAACCCGGCCGCGTGGTCGCACTACTCGTACGCGGTGCGCGACGCCTGCGCGATGCTGCGCGGGCCGCTGGTGGAGGTGCACATCTCCAACATCCACACCCGCGAGGAGTTCCGACACCACTCGGTGATCTCGGCGGTGGCGACCGGGGTGATCTGTGGTCTCGGCATCGACGGCTATCGTCTCGCGCTGCACCACCTGGCCTCCCGTCCGGCCTGACCGGTCAGCCTCCCGAATTTTCATCCACCGTTTTCACCGACCGTGAGGTCGTCCACCGGCGGTGACGTCACTGTTGGTTGTCGCCCTCCTCCCGCCCCGCGGGGCTCGCCCTGCTGGTGCACGCCCTTTGCTCTGCTTCAACCGGCGCAACACCTACTCTGACCTGCGGGTCCATTGATTGGTCGGCGTGCGGGCCGATCGCGGGTGCAGCACGGACCGTGACTGTTGCGTCCGTTGAAGCAGTGCAAAGGGGCGAAGGCGCGCGGCCGGGGCTGAGTCGAAGGTGACGGAAAGTAACCGTGCGTGCGCATCGGACATCCGTGCACGCGGACGGACGACCACGGCGGGTAACGCGCCTCGGCGCAGCTAGTAGACTCCTAGGGTCTGTCCGCCAATTGATGATCAAGGCAGGAAATGGCCTCCACCAACGACCTCAAAAACGGCCTGGTACTCAACCTCGACGGCGAGCTCTGGGCCGTCGTCGAGTTCCAGCACGTCAAGCCCGGTAAGGGTGGTGCCTTCGTGCGCACCACGCTGAAGAACGTGCTGTCCGGGAAGGTGGTCGACAAGACCTTCAACGCGGGCACCAAGGTCGAGACCGCGACCGTGGACAAGCGCACGATGCAGTACCTGTACGCCGACGGCGAGGACTACGTCTTCATGGATCTGGAGACGTTCGACCAGATCACCGTGCCCGGCGGCACCGTCGGGGAGGCAGCCAACTACCTGCTGCCCGAGGCGGAGGCGACCGTCGCCACCCACGAGAGCGTGCCGCTCTACATCGAACTGCCCACCAGCGTCGTGCTCGAGGTCACGTACACCGAGCCGGGTCTGCAGGGCGACCGCTCCACCGGCGGCACCAAGCCGGCGACCGTCGAGACCGGCGCCACCGTGCCGGTTCCGCTGTTCATCACCACCGGTGAGAAGATCAAGGTCGACACCCGCGACGGCCGTTACCTCGGCCGCGCCTGATGGCTGAGGGTCCCAAGCAGCAGATGCCGGCGCGCCGCAAGGCGCGCAAGCGGGCGCTGGACGTCCTCTACGAGGCCGACCTGCGGGATCGGCCGCCCGTCGAGGTCCTGGCCGGTTACCTCCAGCGCATCGAGCAGCCCCGCCCGGAGCACCTGGGCTACGCGGTGGGGTTGGTCGAGGGAGTCGCCGAGCACCTCGACCGGATCGACGAGTTGATCGCCAGCTACGCCGAGGGCTGGACCCTGGACCGGATGCCGGTCGTCGACCGCAACCTGGCCCGGATCGCCGTCTACGAGCTGCTCTACGTCGACGAGATCGACGACGCGGTGGCGATCAGCGAGGCGGTCGAGCTGGCCCGGCAGATGTCCACCGACGATTCGCCGCGGTTCCTCAACGGCGTGCTCGGCCGCATCGCGGAGTACGCCACCCGCTGACCAGCTCGCGTACCCGCGCCACGAAAAGGGCCCGTGCCGGACGGCACGGGCCCTTTCGGGTGAAGCGACAGATCAGGAGGCGAAGAACGCCCGGGGGTCGGCCACCAGCACGCCGTGCTCGGTGAGCCGCTCGATCAGGCCCGACGGTGAGGCGTCGTACACGATCGCGAGCGCACGGAGGTCGTCGGCGCGGATGGAGAGCACCCGGCCGTTGTAGTCACCGCGCTGCTGCTGGATGGCGCGGGCGTAGCGGGCAACGTAGGCCAGGTCCTCGGAGGCCTCGTCGTAGAGCCGCTCCAGGTCCAGGACGATCTTGCTGGTGGGCTCGTGCCGGACACCGCTGCCGTCGGGCAGCAGCTCCGAGACGGGCACACGGTAGAACTCGGCCAGCTCGGCCAGACGGGACACCGTCACGGCCCGGTCGCCACGCTCGTACGAGCCGACGACCACGGCCTTCCACCGCCCGTTCGACTTCTCCTCCACACCCTGCAGGGAGAGGCCCTGCTGCTGGCGGATGGAGCGCAGGCGGGCGCCCAGAGATTTGGCGTATTCAGAGGGCATTCGGACACTCCCAGTGCTGCTCGGGGTTCTCCCGTCGATCGCTACGGAGCGTGACGGTACGGGGAATGGGACACCTGGTCAAGTGGTCGTGACCTTACCGTTGGGGAGCGCCGGGGCGGCCATCGGCATTTGGTGGATCTGATCCGGGGGTCAGCGGCCGCCGTCGGTCGGTGCGGTGACCACTGGTAACGTGGCGTGAAGCCCCGGTCAGGGCGGCTCCTGCTCCCCGGCCGGTGGTGCCCGACATCCTTTAACGACCCGTCCCGTGAGGCGGGGAAGGAGGTCCGCCGTGGCGTACCCGCCGGCTGCCCGCCCGTCACCACCGCGACAACCCTCGGTGAAGGTGATCCTCGCCAGCGCCGACGTACAGCGGGTGGTCGACCGCATCGCCCACCAGATCCTGGAGAAGACCCAGGGCGCGGCCGACACCGTGCTTCTTGGGATTCCCACCCGTGGCGCCCCCCTCGCGCGGCGGCTCGCCGCCCGGATCAGCACCTTCGAGGACGTCGTCGTGCCGGTCGGTGTGCTCGACATCACGCTCTACCGCGACGACCTGCGCCGGCACGCCACCCGCGCGATCGGCCCGACCCAGGTGCCCACCGGCGGCATCGACGGCAAGAGGGTGATCCTCGTCGACGACGTGCTCTTCTCGGGGCGCACCGTGCGGGCCGCCCTCGACGCGCTCAACGACGTCGGCCGCCCGGCCTCCGTCCAACTCGCCGTCCTGGTCGACCGTGGCCACCGCGAGCTGCCGATCCGCGCCGACTACGTCGGCAAGAACATCCCCACCGCGCTCGCCGAGAGCGTCAAGGTGACGCTCGCCGAGACCGACGGGACGGACGAGGTCAAGCTCTTCGGGGGAGCCCACTCATGATCAAGCACCTGCTCTCCGGCGCGGACCTGGACGCCGACACCGCCACCGAGATCCTGGACACCGCCGCCGAGATGGCCACCGTCGCCGGGCGGGAGATCAAGAAGCTGCCCGCGCTGCGCGGCCGGACGGTGGTGAACCTCTTCTACGAGGACTCCACCCGGACCCGGATCTCGTTCGAGGCGGCGGCGAAGCGGCTCAGCGCCGACGTGATCAACTTTTCCGCCAAGGGGTCCAGCGTCGCCAAGGGCGAGAGCCTGAAGGACACCGCGCTGACCCTGCAGGCGATGGGCGCGGACGCGGTGGTCGTACGACACCCCGCCTCCGGCGCCCCGCACCGGCTCGCCAACTGGGTCGACGGGTCGGTCGTGAACGCCGGCGACGGCACCCACGAGCACCCCACCCAGGCGCTGCTCGACGCGTACACCATGCGGTCCCGGCTGGGCCGACTGGCCGGCCTGTCGGTCGCGGTGGTCGGGGACGTGCTGCACTCCCGGGTGGCCCGCTCGAACGTGCTGCTCCTGTCTACCCTCGGCGCGAAGGTCACCCTGGTCGGCCCGCCCACCCTCATCCCCGTCGACATCGCCGGAGCGCTCGCCCCCGGCATCGACGTGTCGTACGACCTCGACGCGGTGCTGCCGAACGTGGACGCGGTGATGATGTTGCGTGTGCAGCGGGAGCGGATGCAGGACTCCTACTTCCCCTCCGCCCGCGAGTACGCCCGCCGCTACGGGCTGGACGGCCCGCGGATGCGCCGCCTGCCCGAGCACGCCATCGTCATGCACCCCGGCCCGATGAACCGGGGGATGGAGATCACCCCCGAGGTCGCCGACTCACCCCGCTCCACCATCGTCGAACAGGTCACCAACGGGGTCTCCGTACGGATGGCTGTTCTATACCTGCTGCTCGGAGGGAACAACCGGTGACCGCGTACCTCATCACCAGCGTGAGCATCGTCGGCGCCGCGCCGACCGACCTGCTGATCCGCGACGGCGTCGTCGCCGAGGTCGGTCCGGGGCTGTCCGCGCCGGACGCCACAGTCATCGACGGCACCGGCCTCGTCGCCCTGCCCGGCCTGGTCGACCTGCACACCCACCTGCGCGAGCCGGGCCGCGAGGACGCCGAGACCGTCGAGTCCGGGTCACGGGCGGCGGCGCTGGGCGGCTACACGGCGGTCTGCGCGATGGCCAACACCTCGCCGGTCGCGGACACCGCAGGCGTGGTCGAGCAGGTCTGGCGACTCGGCCGGGAGGCCGGGCTGGTCGACGTGCAGCCGATCGGCGCGGTCACCGTCGGCCTGGCCGGCGAGCGCCTCGCCGAGCTGGGCGCGATGGCCGACTCCGCGGCCCGGGTGCGCATCTTCTCCGACGACGGGCACTGCGTCGCGGACCCGCTGCTCATGCGCCGCGCCCTGGAGTACGTCAAGGCGTTCGACGGGATCATCGCCCAGCACGCCGAGGAACCCCGCCTCACCGAGGGCGCCCAGATGCACGAGGGTGAGGTCTCCACCCGGCTCGGGCTGATCGGCTGGCCGGCGGTCGCCGAGGAGGCGATCATCGCCCGGGACGTGCTCCTCGCCGAGCACGTGGGCAGCCGACTGCACGTCTGTCACGTCTCCACCGCCGGCAGCGTCGAGGTGCTGCGCCAGGCCAAGGCCCGCGGGGTACGCGTCACCGCCGAGGTCACCCCGCACCACCTGCTGCTCACCGACGAGCGTGCGGAGAGCTACGACCCGGTCTTCAAGGTCAACCCCCCGTTGCGTACGTCCGCCGACATCGCCGCGCTGCGCGCCGCGCTCGCCGACGGGGTGATCGACATCATCGCCACCGACCACGCCCCGCACGCCGTGGAGGACAAGGAGTGCGAGTGGGCGTACGCCCGGCCGGGGATGCTCGGGCTGGAGACGGCGCTGTCCATCGCACTGGACGTGCTCGGCCCCGAGTGGGACCTGATCGCCGAGCGGATGTCCCGCACCCCCGCCCGGATCGCGGGGCTCACCGGGCACGGCGTCGACCCGGCGCCCGGCGTACCGGCAACCCTGACCCTTATCGACCCGGCCGTCCGGCGCACCATCGAGCCGTCGGAGCTGGCCAGCCGCAGTCGTAACACCCCGTACGCCCGCATGACGCTGCCGGGTCGCATCGTGGCGACCTTCCTGCGCGGCGAGCCGACGGTCCTGGACGGAAAGGCCATCAAATGAGTAAGCGCAGGCCCGCGATCCTCGTGCTCGAGGATGGGCGCACGTTCCCCGGTGAGGCGTACGGCAGCGTCGGGGAGACCTTCGGCGAAGCGGTCTTCACCACCGGCATGACCGGTTACCAGGAGACGCTGACCGACCCGTCGTACCACCGCCAGGTGGTCGTGCAGACCGCCCCGCACATCGGCAACACCGGGGTCAACGGCGAGGACGACGAGTCCAGCCGGATCTGGGTGGCCGGTTACGTCGTCCGCGACCCGGCCCGGATCGGCTCGAACTGGCGGGCCACCGGCGGCCTCGAGGACCGCCTCGCCACCGAGGGCGTGGTGGGCATCAGCGGTGTGGACACCCGGGCGCTGACCCGGCACCTGCGCGAGCGGGGCGCCATGCGGGTCGGCATCTCCAGCGTCGAAAAGGACCCGCAGAGCCTGCTGGCCCGGGTCCGGCAGTCACCGCAGATGGTCGGCGCGGACCTGTCCACCGAGGTCAGCACCCCCGAGCCGTACGTCGTCGACGCGATCGGCGAGCACCGGTTCACGGTGGCGGCGCTGGATCTGGGCATCAAGCGCAACGTCCCGCGTCGGCTCGCCGTACGCGGGGTGACCACCCACGTGCTGCCGGCCTCGTCGAGCATCGAGGACCTGCTCGCCACGGGCGCCGACGCGATCTTCCTGTCGCCCGGCCCGGGCGACCCGGCCACGGCCGACGCCCCGGTCGCGGTGGCCCGGGAGGCGCTGCGGCGGGAGGTGCCGCTGTTCGGCATCTGCTTCGGCAGCCAGATCCTCGGGCGGGCGCTCGGCTTCGGCACCTACAAGTTGGGCTACGGCCACCGGGGGATCAACCAGCCGGTGCTCGACCGGGCCACCGGCAAGGTCGAGGTGACCAGCCACAACCACGGCTTCGCTGTCGAAGTGCCGGGCGTGGGGGTCGGTGCCGGCGCGGTGGTTCCCGACCAGGTGATCGACACCGACTTCGGTGGCGTGCGGGTGTCGCACGTCTGCCTCAACGACAACGTCGTCGAGGGGCTGCGGGCCGTGGACGTGCCCGCCTTCACCGTCCAGTACCACCCGGAGGCGGCGGCCGGTCCACACGACGCGGACTACCTCTTCGACCGTTTCGCCGAGCTGATCGAAGGCCGGCAGCACAGCAAGGGGCGCAGCAATGCCTAAGCGGACCGACCTCAAGCACATCCTCGTCATCGGCTCCGGGCCGATCGTCATCGGGCAGGCCTGCGAGTTCGACTATTCCGGCACCCAGGCGTGCCGGGTACTGCGCAGCGAGGGCATCCGGGTCAGCCTGGTCAACTCCAACCCGGCCACGATCATGACCGACCCGGAGTTCGCCGACGCGACCTACGTCGAGCCGATCACCCCGGAGTTCGTGGAGCTGGTCATCGCCAAGGAGCGGCCGGACGCGATCCTGGCGACCCTCGGTGGGCAGACCGCGCTGAACACGGCCGTCGCCCTGCACGAGAACGGCGTCCTGGAGAAGTACGGCGTCGAGCTGATCGGCGCGAACATCGACGCCATCAACCGGGGCGAGGACCGCCAGCTCTTCAAGGAGATCGTCGCCAAGGCCGGCGTACGTCTCGGCGTCGACGACCCGACCGGTCTGGTGCCCCGCTCCCGGGTGTGCCATTCGATGGACGAGGTCGAGGCGACCGTCGCCGAGCTGGGCCTGCCGGTGGTGATCCGGCCGTCGTTCACCATGGGCGGCCTGGGTTCGGGAATGGCGCACACCCCGGAGGACCTGGCCCGCATCGCCGGCGACGGCCTGGCGGCCAGCCCGGTGCACGAGGTGCTCATCGAGGAGAGCGTGCTCGGCTGGAAGGAGTACGAGCTCGAGCTGATGCGCGACCGGCACGACAACGTGGTGGTCGTCTGTTCGATCGAGAACATCGACCCGATGGGCGTGCACACCGGCGACAGCGTCACCGTGGCCCCGGCCATGACGCTTACCGACCGGGAGTACCAGCGCCTTCGTGACCTGGGCATCGCGGTGCTGCGCGAGGTCGGGGTGGACACCGGCGGCTGCAACATCCAGTTCGCGGTCAACCCGGTCGACGGCCGGATCGTCGTGATCGAGATGAACCCCCGGGTGTCCCGCTCCTCGGCGCTGGCCTCCAAGGCGACCGGCTTCCCGATCGCGAAGATCGCCGCGAAGCTGGCCATCGGCTACACCCTCGACGAGATCCCCAACGACATCACGCTGAAGACCCCGGCGGCGTTCGAGCCGACCCTGGACTACGTGGTCGTGAAGATCCCCCGGTTCGCGTTCGAGAAGTTCCCCGGCGCGGACCCGGAGCTGACCACCACCATGAAGTCGGTGGGCGAGGCGATGAGCCTCGGGCGCAACTTCACCGAGGCGCTGAACAAGGCGATGCGGTCGATGGAGACCCGATCATCTGGTTTCTGGACCACTCCAGATCCGCAGGGCGCCACCCGCTCGGACACCCTCGCCGCGCTGCGGATCCCGCACGACGGCCGGCTCTACACGGTGGAACGGGCGCTGCGCCTCGGCGCGTCGATCGCCGAGGTCACCGAGGCGTCCGGCGGCATCGACCCCTGGTTCCTGGACCAGATCGCCGCGCTGATCGAGCTGCGGGCCGAGATCATCGACGCGCCGGTGCTCGACGCCGAGCTGCTGCGTCGCGCCAAGCGGGCCGGTCTGTCCGACCGGCAGCTCGCCGCGCTGCGCCCGGAGTTGGCGGCCGAGGACGGCGTGCGTGTCCTGCGGCACCGCCTCGGCGTGCGCCCGGTCTACAAGACCGTCGACACGTGCGCGGCCGAGTTCGAGGCCACCACGCCGTACCACTACTCGTCGTACGACTCCGAGACCGAGGTCGTGCCGTCGGACCGTCCGAAGGTGCTGATCCTGGGCTCCGGCCCGAACCGGATCGGGCAGGGCATCGAGTTCGACTACTCCTGCGTGCACGCCGTGCAGGCGCTGCGGACGGCCGGTTACGAGACCGTCATGGTCAACTGCAACCCGGAGACGGTCTCCACCGACTACGACACCGCCGACCGGCTCTACTTCGAGCCGCTGACGTTCGAGGACGTGCTGGAGGCCTGGCACGCCGAGGACTCGTCCGGCCGGGCGGCCGGCGGACCAGGTGTGGTCGGCGTGGTCGTGCAGCTCGGCGGGCAGACCCCGCTGGGGCTGGCGCAGCGGCTCAAGAACGCCGGCGTGCCGATCGTCGGGACCTCCCCGGAGTCGATCCACCTGGCCGAGGAGCGGGGAGCGTTCGGCGCGGTGCTGGCCCGTGCCGGGCTGCGCGCGCCGGCGCACGGCATGGCCACGTCCTACGACGAGGCCAAGACGATCGCCGACGAGATCGGCTACCCGGTGCTGGTTCGTCCGTCGTACGTGCTCGGTGGGCGGGGCATGGAGATCGTGTACGACGACCCGACGCTGCGCGACTACATCGGACGGGCCACCGACATCTCCGGTGACCACCCGGTGCTGGTGGACCGGTTCCTCGACGACGCCATCGAGATCGACGTGGACGCCCTGTGCGACGCCGACGGCGAGGTCTACATCGGTGGCGTGATGGAGCACATCGAGGAGGCGGGCATCCACTCCGGAGACTCGTCCTGCGCGTTGCCGCCGATCACCCTCGCGGGCTCGCACCTGGCCGAGGTCCGCCGCTACACCGAGGCCATCGCCCGTGGTGTCGGCGTGCGGGGGCTGCTCAACGTGCAGTACGCCCTCAAGGACGACGTCCTCTACGTCCTGGAGGCCAACCCCCGCGCGTCGCGGACCGTCCCGTTCGTCTCCAAGGCGACGGCGGTGCCGCTGGCCAAGGCGGCGGCCCGGATCGCGCTCGGCGCGACCATCGCCGAGTTGCGCGCCGAGGGACTGCTCCCGGCCACGGGGGACGGCGGAACGATGCCCGCCGACGCGCCGGTCGCGGTCAAGGAGGCGGTGCTGCCGTTCAAGCGCTTCCGGACCCGCGCGGGCAAGGGGATCGACTCGCTGCTCGGCCCGGAGATGAAGTCGACCGGTGAGGTGATGGGCATCGACACCAACTTCGGGCACGCGTTCGCCAAGAGCCAGTCGGCCGCGTACGGCTCGCTGCCGACGGCCGGGAAGATCTTCGTCTCGGTGGCCAACCGCGACAAGCGCGGCATGATCTTCCCGATCAAGCGGTTGGCCGATCTGGGCTTCGAGATCGTCGCGACCGCCGGCACGGCCGAGGTGCTGCGCCGGCACGGCATCGCCTGCGAGCAGATCCGCAAGCACTACCAGGCGGGCGAGGGCGACGACGCGGTGTCGCTGATCGGCGGCGGCCACGTGGCACTCGTGATCAACACGCCGCAGGGCTCTGGTGCGAGTGCCCGCTCGGACGGCTACGAGATCCGCAGCGCTGCCGTGACCGCGGACATCCCCTGCATCACCACGGTTCCCGGCGCGGCCGCGGCCGTGATGGGCATCGAGGCGCGCATCAGGGGCGACATGCAGGTCCGGCCCCTGCAGGATCTGCACGCCACCCTGCGAGCGGCGCAGTGACGCTGTTCGAGCGGGTCGTACGGCCGCGGTTGTTCCGTCTCGGCGGCGGTGACGCCGAGACGGCGCACGAGTGGACGCTGCGGCGGTTGGCCGCCCTGTCGCGGCGTCCGGCGGCCCTGGCCGCGCTGCGGGCCAGGTACGCCGTCGACGCGCCGCGCACGGTGTTCGGCGTGCGGTTTCCCAACCCGGTCGGGCTGGCCGCCGGCATGGACAAGGACGGCGCGGCACTGCCGGCCTGGCCGGCGCTCGGGTTCGGTTTCGTCGAGGTGGGCACGGTAACGGCGCACGCCCAGCCGGGTAACCCACGGCCCCGGCTGTTCCGGCTGCCGGCCAGCGAGGCGGTGGTCAACCGGATGGGCTTCAACAACGCCGGCGCCGCCGCGTTGGCCGTCCGACTGGCGGCGCTGCCGCGCCCGCTCGGGGTGCCGTTGGGCATCTCCCTGGGTAAGTCCAAGGTGACACCACTCGACGAGGCGGTCGAGGACTACCTCGCCTCGTACCGGGCCCTGCGTGGGCACGGCGACTACTTCGCGGTGAACGTGTCCTCACCGAACACCCCGGGTCTGCGGTCGTTGCAGGACCGCGCCCACCTGGACGCGCTGCTCGGCGCGCTGGTGGGGGAGAAGCCGGTGCTGGTCAAGATCGCGCCGGATCTGACCGAGGCGGCGATCGCCGAGCTGCTGGAGGTCTGCCTGGCCCGGGGCGCCGCCGGGGTGATCGCCACCAACACCACCCTGGCCCGTACCGGGCTGGCCCCGGCCGACTCCGCACGCGGTGCGGAGACCGGTGGCCTGTCTGGTCGACCGCTCACCGGCCGCGCGCGGGACGTGGTGGCCTTCGTGCACTCCGAGACCGGTGGCCGGCTGCCCATCGTCGGGGTCGGCGGAGTGCTCGACCCGGACGACGCCACCCGCATGTTCGACGCCGGTGCCTCGCTGGTGCAGCTCTACACGGGCTTCATCTACCGGGGGCCGGCCCTGGTACGCGCTGCGGCCCGCGCGGCGGCCCGCGCGAGCGACACGGCGTCGACACCGGCTCCCGCCGCCGGCCGGTGATCCGCCCCCGGCCCGGCGTCACCGCCGGGCCCGTGTGTCGGTCGGCCGGGGACCGCGACAGGTCAGTGCGCCCTTTGCTCTGCTTCAACGGAGGAAACGGCAGGCGTCCGGTATCCGGACATCCAGTGTCGCCTCCGCTGAAGCAGAGCAAAGGCGGCGGGTGGGAGGTTCGGTCCGCCCGCCCGGGCCGCCGCCTGGGCCGCCCCCCGGCCCGCCGCCCGGACGGCGCTGCCGTCGCGGATCACCCCCGTCGGACCGGTCGGCCCGTTCGGGTCCGGAAGGAGCACGCGTGACACCCGAGGAGATCCTGGCCGGCGACCGGGCGCACGTCTGGCATCCGTACGCCGCGCTGCCGCCGGCGAACGCGCCGTTCGTGGTCCGCAGCGCCGAGGGGGTACGGCTGACCCTGGCCGACGGTCGGGAGCTGGTGGACGGGATGTCGTCCTGGTGGGCGACTGTCCACGGCTACCGGCACCCGGTGCTGGACGCGGCCGTGACGGACCAGCTCGGGCGGATGAGTCACGTGATGTTCGGTGGACTCACCCACGAGCCCGCGGTGCGGCTCGCGCGGACCCTGGTCGAGGTGGCCCCCGAGGGGCTGGAGCACGTGTTCCTGGCCGACTCCGGCTCGGTCAGCGTCGAGGTGGCCGTGAAGATGTGCCTGCAGTACCAGCGGGCCGTCGGCCGGCCGGAGCGGCGTCGCCTGGCCACCTGGCGGGGCGGCTACCACGGGGACACCTTCCACCCGATGAGCGTCTGCGACCCCGAGGGCGGGATGCACCACCTCTGGGGCGACGTGCTGCCCCGGCAGGTGTTCGCCCCGGTGCCGCCGGGCGGGTTCGCCGATCCGCCCGACGAGGCGTACGTGGCGGCGTTGGTGGACGCCGTCGAGCGGCACGCCCACGAACTGGCCGCGGTCATCGTGGAACCGGTGGTGCAGGGCGCGGGTGGGATGCGCTTCCACCACCCCGGTTACCTGCGGGTGCTGCGCGAGGTGACCCGCGCCCACGGGGTGCTGCTGATCTTCGACGAGATCGCGACCGGGTTCGGCCGTACCGGCACGATGTTCGCCGCCGAGCACGCCGGGGTGTCGCCGGACGTGATGTGCGTGGGCAAGGCCCTCACCGGGGGGTACCTGACCCTCGCGGCGACGTTGTGCACACCGGAGATCGCGCGGGGGATCTCCGTCGACGGTGTGCTGGCCCACGGTCCGACGTTCATGGGCAACCCGCTGGCCTGCGCGGTCGCCAACGCCTCCATCGAGCTGCTGAGGGCCGGTGACTGGGCGGCGCAGGTGTCCAGGATCGGTGCGGGCCTGCGTACCGGCCTGGAACCGCTGCGTGCCGCGCCGGGCGTGGCCGACGTGCGGGTGCTCGGGGCGATCGGCGTGGTCCAGCTCGACCACGAGGTCGACCTCGGCGCCGCCACCGCGGCGGCCGCCGAGCGCGGCGTCTGGCTGCGGCCCTTCCGCGACCTGATCTACACGATGCCGCCGTACGTCACCGACGACGCCGACCTGGCCCGGATCGCGGCCGGGATCGCGGCGGCCGTGGCGGCCGGCTGAGCGGGCATCGACGAGTACCCCGGGGGGCGGTCCCGCCACCCGGACGGAGAAGAGGGGAAGTACGCCGATGGAGAGCTTCGGCACCCGGCTGCACCGCGCCGTCACCGAGCGCGGACCGCTCTGTGTGGGCATCGACCCGCATCCCGGTCTACTGGCCCGCTGGGGCCTCGCGGACGACCTCGACGGTCTGGACCGGTTCACCCGGACAGTGGTGGATGCCCTCGGTGACCGGGTTGCGGTTGTCAAGCCTCAGTCGGCCTTTTTCGAGCGATTCGGATCCCGCGGTGTGGCGATTCTTGAGTCAACTATCCGACAGTTACGAGAAGCCGGATCGCTCGTTCTGCTCGACGTCAAGCGCGGCGACATCGGCTCAACGGTCAGCGCGTACGCCTCCGCGTACCTTGATCCATCCAGCCCGCTGTATGTCGACGCTGTTACGGCCAGTCCCTACCTGGGAGTAGGTTCGCTGGCGCCGATGTTCGAGTTGGCCACCCGACACGGCGGCGGGGTCTTCGTGCTGGCCCTCACCTCGAACCCCGAGGGCGCGGCCGTGCAGCGGGCCCGTACGGCCGACGGGCGCACTGTCGCGCAGACCGTGATCGACGAGATTTCCCAGCTCAACAGCGGTGCGGACCCCCTCGGTAGCTTCGGTCTGGTGGTCGGGGCCACCATCGGTGACACCGGCCACGACCTCTCCGGCGTGGGGGGTCCGCTGCTCGCTCCGGGGCTCGGCGCGCAGGGTGCGGGCGCTGCCGATCTGCGTACCGTCTTCGGCTCCAGCCTCGCCGCGGTGCTCCCGTCGTACTCCCGTGAGGTCCTGTCGGCAGGACCGGACGCCGACGCACTGCGGGCCGCCGCGGACCGCGTGTTGGGTGAGTGTCGGGCCGTTCTGGCTGCCCGGTGACTGACTGACGGCTCGGTCACTTTGCGATGATCTTCGCGCGCCCACGTTGCCGAAAGCTCCGTTGACCGCTAGTTTTCCCCGCGCTGGGAACCATGGACCCCTTGGTTCACAGCGACACCACGTTTCACAGATGCGGCGGTGCGCCCCGCCCGCCGCGATAGGGACCTGAGGAGAACTGGTGCCGCTCCCGTCACTGACCCCCGAACAGCGCGCTGCCGCGCTCGAGAAGGCTGCGGAGATCCGCAAGGCCCGTGCCGAGCTGAAGGAGCAGCTCAAGCAGGGCAAGACCACCCTTGGTGCCGTCCTCGAGCGCGCCGAGAGCGACGACGTCGTCGGCAAGCTCAAGGTTTCGGCCGTCCTGCAGGCGATGCCGGGCATCGGCAAGATCCGGGCTACCCAGATCATGGAGAAGCTCAAGATCGCTGACAGCCGTCGTCTGCGCGGCCTCGGCGAGCAGCAGCGCAAGGCACTGCTTGGAGAGTTCGCCGCCAACTGAACCTGGCAGCGTGTAGAAACAAGCAGTGAGCACGGATGACGAGGCGCGCCCGGCGGCTCGGCTCACTGTCCTGGCTGGACCTTCGGGTTCCGGCAGGGAGAGTGTCGTCGAGTTCGTTCGGGCGCGTTTCCCGTCCGTGTGGGTCCCGGTGCCGGCAACGACAAGGCCGCGCCGGGAACCGGAGGTCGACGGCGAGCAGCGGGTGTTTCTGGCCCCGGCCGAGTTCGAGCGGCGGGTGGCCGCCGGCGAGCTGCTGGAGTGGTCCCGGATCGGCGAGTACCGCCGGGGCACCCTGCACCCACCGTTGCGCGCCCGGCTCGACGCCGGGCAGCAGGTCCTGCTCCCACTCGACGTGAGCGGGGCCCGGCTGGTGCGGGTGCGACTGCCCGACGCCCGGTTGGTGCTGCTGATCCCGCCCGGACGCCGACCCGACGCCGCCGTGGCCACGGCCTTCGCGCACACCCTCACGCACGACTGCACCGATCGGGTGGCTGACGAGCTGGTAGGCTTACTCGGTTCAACTCATCCGGATCCGGCCTGGTCGCGTGTGCGCGGCTGAGGGCCGGCCGCCGTCGGGACTCAGCACCGCGTCCGCGCGGCTCGAAAGACGCAGAGGTTAATTCGTGGGATCCATCGCCAACCCCGAAGGCATCACCAACCCGCCGATCGACGAGCTCCTCGAGAAGACGACGTCGAAGTACGCGCTGGTCATCTTCGCCGCCAAGCGTGCGCGCCAGGTCAACGCCTACTACAGCCAGCTCGGCGAGGGCCTCCTGGAGTACGTCGGTCCGCTCGTCGAGACCACCCCGCAGGAAAAGCCGCTCTCCATCGCCATGCGCGAGATCAACGGCGGCCTGCTCACCGCCGAGCCGACCGACCAGCCGTAGGTCCGTACCCGTCGATGTCCGCCTCGATCGTCCTCGGGGTCGGCGGCGGCATCGCCGCCTACAAGGCCTGCGAGCTGCTGCGACTCTTCACCGAGTCGGGCCACCGGGTCCGCGTCGTGCCGACCGCGTCGGCGCTGAGGTTCGTCGGCGCGCCGACCTGGGCGGCACTCTCCGGCCAGCCGGTCGCCGACGACGTCTGGTCCGACGTGCACGAGGTGCCGCACGTCCGCCTGGGCAAGCAGGCCGACCTGGTGGTGGTCGCGCCGACGACGACCGACCTGCTCGCCAAGGCCGCCCACGGGCTCGCCGACGACCTGCTGACCAACACGTTGCTGACCGCGCGCTGCCCGGTGGTGCTGGCCCCGGCCATGCACACCGAGATGTGGGAGCACCCGGCCACCGTCGCCAACGTCGCCACGCTGCGCTCCCGGGGCGTCCGGGTGATCGAGCCGGCCGTCGGGCGGCTCACGGGCGTCGACACCGGCAAGGGTCGGCTCCCGGACCCGGCGGAGATCTTCGCGATCGCCCGGCAGGTCCTCGCTCGGGGTGCCTCCGCGCCGGCCGACCTGACCGGTCGCCGGCTGGTGGTCACCGCCGGTGGCACCCGTGAGCCGCTGGACCCGGTCCGCTTCCTCGGCAACCGGTCCTCCGGCAAGCAGGGCTACGCCTTCGCGCGTTCGGCGGTCGCCCGGGGCGCCCAAGTCACGCTGATCGCGGCCAACGTGTCCCTCGCCGACCCCGCCGGGGTCGACCTGGTCCGGGTCGGCACCACCGCCGAGCTGCGCGAGGCGACCCTGAAGGCCGCCGACGAGGCCGACGCGGTCGTGATGGCGGCGGCTCCGGCCGATTTCCGACCGGCGACGTACGCGACTGGCAAAATCAAGAAGTCGGACGACGGTGTCGCTCCCACCATCGAGCTCGTCACGAACCCGGACATCGCGGCGGAGCTCGGCCAGCGCAAGCGACCGGAACAGGTGCTGGTGGTGTTCGCCGCCGAGACCGGCGACGCGGAGGCCAACGGCCGGGCGAAGCTGGCCCGGAAGCGGGCCGACCTCATCGTGGTCAACGAGGTCGGTCCGGACCGGGTCTTCGGCGCCGACACCAACACGGTGACGGTCATCGGCGCGGACGGCTCGGTGAGTCGTCTGCCGGAGCAGGCCAAGGAGGCTGTGGCCGACCACGTGTGGGACCTCGTCGTGGCGCGGCTGGCCAATCGCTCCTGACGGGTGGAACAGGCGCGACCGATCCCGACACCGGCCGCAGCGGTGACTAGACTGCCGCGGAACGACATCACACGCTTAGGAGTGCCGTGACACGCCGCCTTTTCACGTCCGAATCGGTCACGGAAGGCCACCCGGACAAGATCGCCGACCAGATCAGCGACGGCATCCTCGATGCGCTGCTCGCCGAGGACCCGCACAGCCGGGTCGCGGTCGAGACCATGATCACCACCGGCCAGGTGCACATCGCCGGCGAGGTCACCACCAAGGCGTACGCCGACATCCCCACCATCGTCCGCCGGACCATCCTCGACATCGGCTACGACTCGTCGAAGAAGGGTTTCGACGGCGCCTCCTGCGGGGTCAGCGTCTCGATCGGCGCGCAGTCCGAGGACATCGCGCAGGGCGTCGACAACGCCTTCGAGCTGCGCACCGGCGCGTCGGAGAGCGCGTTGGACGCGCAGGGTGCCGGCGACCAGGGCATGATGTTCGGCTTCGCCTGCTCCGAGACGCCGGAGCTGATGCCGCTGCCGATCGCCCTGGCCCACCGGCTGGCCCGCCGGCTCGCCGCGGTCCGCAAGGACGGCACGATTCCCTACCTGCGCCCGGACGGCAAGACCCAGGTCACCATCGAGTACGACGGGCTGCGCCCGGTCCGTCTGAACACGGTGGTGGTCTCCAGCCAGCACGCGGCGGACATCTCGCTGGAGTCGCTGCTCACCCCCGACGTACGCGACTCCGTGATCGCCCCGGAGCTGGAGAGCCTCGGTCTGGACACCGACGGCTACCGGCTGCTGGTCAACCCGACCGGCCGGTTCGAGATCGGTGGCCCGATGGGCGACGCCGGTCTGACCGGCCGCAAGATCATCGTTGACACCTACGGCGGGTACGCCCGGCACGGTGGCGGCGCGTTCTCCGGCAAGGACCCGTCCAAGGTGGACCGCTCGGCCGCGTACGCGATGCGGTGGGTGGCCAAGAACGTGGTCGCCGCCGGCCTGGCCGAGCGCTGCGAGGCGCAGGTCGCCTACGCCATCGGCAAGGCGCACCCGGTGAGCCTGTTCATCGAGACGTTCGGCACCGAGACCGTGCCGGTCGCCTCGATCGAGAGCGCCGTCTCCGAGGTGTTCGACCTGCGGCCGGCCGCGATCATCCGGGACCTCAACCTGCTCCGCCCGATCTACCAGCAGACCGCCGCGTACGGCCACTTCGGCCGGGAGCTGCCGGACCTGACCTGGGAGAGCACCGACCGGGCAGCCGACCTCAAGTCGGCTGCGGGAGCCTGACCGCCACCAGGCCCAGCGACCGGCGACCCGCGGACGGGTCGCCGGTCGCTCGCGTCTGCGTGGACGTGCCGCTGGCCCACCTGGACCGCCCGTTCGACTACCTGGTGCCGGCCGAGCTGGACGACGTGGCGGTGCCCGGCACCCGGGTCAAGGTCCGCTTCGCGGGGCAGGTGGTCGACGGCTGGCTGCTGTCCCGTGCGGACGACTCCGGGCACACCGGTCGGCTCGCCTACCTGGAGAAGGTCGTCTCGCCCGAGCCCGTGCTGACGCCCGAGGTCGCCGGTCTGGCCCGCGCGGTCGCCGACCGGTACGCGGGCAACCTCGCCGACGTCCTCCGGCTCGCCGTGCCACCCCGGCACGCCCGCGTCGAGAAGGAGCCCCACGACGAGCAGCCCACGCCGGCGGACGTCGCCGCGCCGGGGGAGCCCGTCGACCCGCGCGGCTGGCGGGACTATCCGGCCGGGCCGGCACTGCTGCGGGCGCTCACCGAGGGTCGGCCGGCCCGCGCGGTCTGGTCCGCGCTGCCCGGTGAGGATTGGGCCGCCCGCTATGCCGACGCGGTCGCCGCCACCGTGGCCGGTGGGCGCGGCGCCGTGGTCGTGGTGCCCGACGCGCGTGACCTCGACCGTCTCGACGCGGCGCTGACCGCCGTGCTGGGACCGGGGCGGCACGTCAGTCTCTCCGCCGCCCTCGGGCCGGCCCGGCGCTACCGGGCATTCCTCGCCGCCCGGCGGGGACAGGTGCCCGTGGTCGTCGGTACCCGGGCGGCGATGTTCGCCCCGGTGCGTCGGCTCGGTCTCGTCGCCGTCTGGGACGACGGGGACGACCTGCACTCCGAACCCCGCGCTCCCTATCCGCACGCCCGTGACGTCCTGCTCACCCGGGCGCGGCTCGGCGAGACCGCCGCGCTGGTCGGCGGGTACGCGCGTACGGCCGAGGCGCAGTTGCTGCTGGAGACCGGCTGGGCGCGTGAGGTGGTCGCCGACCGGGCGACGGTGCGGGCCCGGATCCCGACCATCGCGCCGACCGGCGACGACCCACAGCTCGCCCGTGACCCCGGTGCGGCCACCGCCCGGCTGCCCAGCCTGGCCTGGACGGCCGCCCGCGACGCGCTCCGGGCGGACCTGCCGGTGCTCGTGCAGGTGCCCCGCCGTGGCTACCTGCCCTCGGTCTCCTGCGCCGACTGCCGTACCCCGGCACGCTGCGCGCACTGCGCCGGCCCGCTCGCGCTGCCGTCGGCGGGCGGTACCCCCGCGTGCCGCTGGTGCGCCCGGGTCGCCGCCGCGTACGCCTGCCCGCAGTGCGGCGGGCGGCGGTTGCGGGCGGCGGTGACCGGCGCCCGGCGTACCGCCGAGGAGCTGGGCCGGGCCTTCCCCGACGTGCCGGTGCGGACCTCGGGACGGGAGGAGGTCCTGACCGACGTGCCTGGCACGGCGGCCCTGGTCGTCGCCACCCCCGGGGCCGAGCCGGTCGCGGCGGGCGGCTACGGCGCGGTGCTGCTGCTCGACTCGTGGGCCCTGCTGACCCGGGCCGACCTGCGCGCCGGCGAGGAGGCGCTGCGCCGCTGGCTGGCCGCGGCGGCCCTGGCCCGCCCGGCGCCGGCCGGCCGCGTGGTGGTCGTCGCCGACGGCGCGCTCGCCCCGGTGCAGGCGCTGCTGCGCTGGGACGCCGCCTGGTTCGCCGGCCGGGAGCTGGCCGAGCGCCGCGAGCTGGGCTTCCCGCCGGCCGTACGCATGGCGAGCGTCACCGGCCCGGCCGAGGCGGTGGCCGACCTGCTCGACGCGGCGCGGCTGCCCGCCGACGCCGAGGTGCTCGGGCCGGTGCCGGCCGACGAGGGGCGCGAGCGGATGCTCCTGCGGGTGCCCCGGGCGCGGGCCGCCGCGCTCGCCGAGGCCCTGCACTCGGCCGCCGGGCTGCGCGCCGCCCGCAAGGCCGCCGACCCGGTTCGTCTCCAGGTCGATCCGCTGAGCCTGTTCTGACCGTTTCGCGGGGGCTGCCGACGGGCACGAACCCTGGTGCGGGGGGCCGGTCCCCGCACACCGCGTCCGGCAAAGCGCTGGCGACGAGGTGGTAGCATCGCCCGTCATGCTCGGGCGTACGACGGCCGGTCGGACGCGATGTCGATGATGTCAGGAAGCCGGTTATCAGGGGTGGACCAGTCGTGACCGTTCGACAATCGATCGTCTTCAACGGCGACCTCGGCAGCGGCAAGAGCACGGTGTCGGTGGAGATCGCCAAGCGGCTCGGTATGCGCCGGGTCAGCGTGGGTGATCTCTATCGGGAGATGGCGCAGCAGCGGCAGATGACCGCCCTGCAACTCAACCTGCACGCCGAGCTGGACCAGGCCGTCGACGGGTACGTCGACCAACTTCAGCGCGACATCGCCGCCTCCGGCGAACACCTGATCATGGATTCGCGGCTGGCCTGGCACTTCTTCACCGACGCGCTCAAGGTGCACATGATCACCGAGCCGGGTGAGGCGGCCCGCCGGGTGCTGGCCCGCCCGTCCGGCCCGGCGGAGAGCTACGCCTCGCACGAGGAGGCCAAGGCCAAGCTCCGCGAGCGCAGCGCGAGCGAGCGGAACCGGTTCATCCTCCGCTACGGGGTGGACAAGGCGCGGTTGCGCAACTACGACCTGATCTGTGACACCACCCGGGCCTCCGCCGCCGAGGTGGTCGAGCACATCGTCGCCGCGTACGAGGGCACGCTCGGCGCCGACGTGCTGCGCGACGGTCGGCCGCTGCTGCTGCTGGACCCGGCTCGGGTCTACCCGACCGAGGACATCGCCACCCTGCGTGGTCTCTGGGACAGCGAGTTCGTCGGCGACGTGGCCGAGGCCGGCGACGAGTCGTTGGAGCCGCTCAAGATCGGCTTCACGGGGGAGTACTTCTTCGTCGTCGACGGTCACCGGCGGCTCAGCGCCGCCCTGCAGAACGGCTTCTCCCTGGTGCCGGCCCAGCTGGTCGCCGAGGTCGACGAGCCGGTGGTCGGCGGGATGAGTGCCGTGGACTACTTCGCCGCCCAGGTGCGGCCGGGCCTGGTCTACGACTGGGAAGCGGCCCACAAGATCCACATGCCGCTGCCGGAGCCGGCGCTGCTCCGCGGCGACGCCGTGCTCGCCGCGGACACGGGCGTCGGCGCCTGAACGCCTGCCGGGGTGGACTTGATGAGGAGCGGTATACCTCAGAGGAATAATTGTTCCCCTGAGGTATACCGCTCCTCGCCACATCAGCAGGGCGGCCAGCCGTGCGTGCCGGGCCGACGCACGGGTTGCGCGCCGGCCCGACTGTCAGCCTGATTGCCCCTGCACTCGGAAGGCGTCAGCCCAGGACGACTCCGGAGGCACCGACGCCGGCCATGCCGGAGAAGATGTCCTCGTAGTAGAACCGCCAGGCGCACACCCGTCCGGCGTTGACGTATCCGGTGCACGCCGTCGTGGTGTTGGTGTCGTCGATGGCGGTGTTGGTGCCGGTCGCCCAGACCTGGAGGGTGTTCGCCGCGTTCACGATCTCCACCGGGCCGCCGCTGTCACCCTGGCCGACGCCGTTGGTGTGGGTGGTGTTCTCGGCCTGGACCTGACCGCAGACCGTGCCGAAGTCCCGCACGTTGATGCACAGGTTGCGGGCCTTGACCTGGATCGAACACCGGGTGCCGGAGTACGCGCCCGAGCTGCACACCCAGTTGCCGACCTGGCTGGCCTGCGCGCCGATCACCTGGTTGCTGAACTCGCTGACCACCGCGCCGGCCGCGTCCGTGCTGTTGTTGAAGACCCGGCCGCCGCCGCTGCCCGAGATGAGCAGGGTGTCGCTGCTGACGTTGCGGCTGATGACGGTGCCGATGGTCTGCCCGGTCGGGTCGGCCGCCACGACGTTCAGGTTGGCGCAGTGCGCGGCGGAGAGCACCCGCGACACCCCGCCCGCAAAGACGCCGAAGCCGGTCGAGCAGCCGCCACCGGTGGAGGTGTTGCGCCACGCGGCGCCACCCCACCAGGGCGGACTGTCGTCCCACCGGGTGGCGGGAGCGGCGGCGACGCCGGTCTGCACGGTCACCGGGACACCGGCGAGAGCCGTCGCCCCGAGCAGCCCGCTCTGCGTACCCACGAGCAGGCCCGCGCCGTCGGCGCGCGGCCCGACCGTGGTGATCTTGTCGCCGGCCGTGGCGCGTAGCTTGTCCGCCGCGGCCATCAGCTCCCGCTGCGAGTACGCGGCGGGCAGCACCGTCGTCGCGACGGTGGCCCGAGCATTGGCCACCAGTCGGGCCGGCGGCTCGCCCTTCCAGTAGACCTGGAGATGACGGGTGGCGGGATCGGCGACGATGCCGGCGAATCCGGAGTTCGCGCTGCGCTGCGCGGCGTTGGTGATCTGGGCGGCGGCGGTGTTCATCCGCTGCTGCAACTGGAGCAGCTCCGACCAGGAGGCGAAGCCGCCGGGCACCGCGGTGCTGTCGACGAACGATCCGGTGGTGGTGGCCTTGCCCTTCGGCGCGGCGGTGGCCGACGTGGCGGTCACGCCCGTGACGAGCAGCGTGAGGCCGCAGGCGGCCACGGCGATGCGACGCAGCATCGACGCGGACCGTCGGGCGTTCGGGTGTGGACGGATCATCTGTACCCCTTCCCCAGGGTTCGTGGCGCGGGCCGAGCCCGCACCAGGGACGGTGGCACGCGACGTCCGATCCGTACGGCGATCCTGGACGGGACTGGACACGGTCGGACACCGGTGGACGCCGATGGACTCGTTCGGCCGGGAAAGGTCTGATGTGGAACTGTCAGACATCGGCGATCTCCTATCTGAGCGCCGGTGGCCGCAACTAGCCTGCCCGTGTCGGCATCCGGGGCGGCCGGGTGACCGGGAGGGGGTGGGGGCCGCATGTCCGACCAATGGGTTGCTCCCGGCGTTCGTCCCAGGCCGCAGGAGTCGCCCGAGGCGTGCGAGGTGGCGCGCCGCGCCGTCGCGGCGCAGACCCTGCCGGATCTGGCCGCACTGCTGCGCCAACTGCGTCGCCGCGAAGCACGGCAGCAGGGCGAGACCCGGCTGACGTACCGGCAGTTGGCGGCCAAGACGGGCTGGTCACGCGGCATCATCGGGGAGTACTTCGCCGGCAACGTCCTGCCCCCGCCGGAGCGGTTCGACGCGCTCATCCGACTGCTCGGTGCGAGTCCCACCGAGCAGGGTGTGCTGGCCACCGCACGGGACCGGATCGAGGAGCACCGTCGACGCCCGACCCGGGACCAGGCGGCCAGCGCGCCGACGGGCGTCGGGGTCGTACGCGCCAGGGGCGGTGACGCACGGGTCGTCTCCACGCCGAACCGTCTCCCCGTACCCCGCCAACTGCCGCCGGCGCTGCCCGGATTCGTCGGACGTACCGCCCAACTCGCCCAGCTCGACGCCGCCTGCGCCGCCGCGGACGCCCCCGGTGACGGCGGCCTGGCGCCCGCCACGGTGGTGACGCTCTCCGGCACGGCCGGGGTCGGCAAGACCACCCTGGCGGTGCACTGGGCGCACCGGGTCGCCGATCGGTTCCCGGACGGGCAGCTCTACGTCGACCTGCGCGGATTCGACTCCACCGGGACGGTCGTGACGGCTGCCGAGGCGGTCCGGGGTTTTCTCGAAGCCCTCGAGGTGCCGCCCGAACGGATTCCCACCCACCTGAGCGCGCAGGTGGGTCTCTACCGCAGCCTGCTCGCCAGCCGCCGGATGCTGGTGCTGCTCGACAACGCCCGCGACGCCGAGCAGGTCCGGCCGCTCCTGGCCGGCAGTCCGACCTGTCTGGTCCTGGTCACCAGCCGCAACCGGCTGGCCGGCCTGGTCGCCGCCGAGGGCGCCCGGCCGGTCGGCGTGGAGCTGCTCAGCGCCGCCGAGGCGTGGCAGTTGCTGGCCCGCCGGCTCGGCGCGGACCGCCTGACCTCCGAGCCGCAGGCCGTGGACGAGATCATCGAGCGGTGCGCACGGTTGCCGCTGGCGCTGGCGGTGCTCGCCGCGCGGGGGGCGGCGAATCCCGGGTTCGCCCTGTCCAGCCTGGCCGCGGAGCTGCGGGGAGCGCTCCGTCCGCTGGACTCGTTCGACGCCGGTGACGCCAGCACCGACGTACAGGCCGTCTTCTCCTGGTCGTACCAGAGCCTCACGCCCGCGGCCGCGCGGCTGTTCCGGTTGTTCGGCTGCCACCCGGGCCCGGACATCGGTGTGGCGGCGGCGGCCAGCCTCGCCGGGCTGCCCCGGGAGCAGGCGCCCCGGCTGCTGGCGGAACTGGCCCACGCACACCTCGTCACCGAGCACGCGCCCGGGCGCTTCGGCGCGCACGACCTGCTCCGGGCGTACGCCGCACAGCAGGCCGAACGATTCGAACCGGCGCCGGCCCGGCGGGCCGCGATCCGGCGCGGACTGGACCACTACCTGCACACCGCCCACGCGGCCGCGCTGCTGTTGCAGCCGGGCCGGGACCCGGTCACCCTGGCCCCGGCCCCACCCGGTGTGGTGCCCGAGAAGATCACCGACCACGGTCGGGCGCTCGCCTGGTTCACCGTCGAGTACCCGGTGCTCCTGGCGGCGGTCGCGCACGCCAACCGCGTCGGGTTCGACGGCCACGCCTGGCAGCTGGCGTGGACGCTGGTGGACTTCCTGCAACGGCGTGGGCGGTGGCCGGACCTCGCCGCCGCCCAGCGGACCGCCCTGGCCGGTGCCCGGCGGGCGGGTGACCGACTCGGGCAGGCGAACGCCCACCGCGACCTCGCCCGGGTGCTGTCCCGGCTGGGCCGGGTGGACGAGGCGGCGAGCAACTACCGGCACGCCCTGGCGATCTTCGGGGCGTTGGGTGACCACACCGGGCAGGCGCGCACCCACCGGGCGTTCGGCGCGATGTTCGACGGTCTCGGCCGGCACGCCGAGGCGTTGGAGCACGGCCAGCGGGCGCTGGCGCTGTACCGCGACGCCGGCCACCTGGCCGGTGAGGCGAGCGCCCGCAACGCGGTCGGTTGGGCGCACGCCCAGCTCGGCCAGTACGCCCCGGCGCTCGCGCACTGCGGACAGGCGCTGGAGTTGCTGCGCCGCACCGGCGACCGGCACGGCGAGGCGAACACCTGGGACAGCCTCGGCTTCGTCCACGCGCGGCTGGGTGACCACCGGGAGGCGATCCGCTGTTACGGCCGGGCGCTGCGGCTGTACCGGCGGATCAGCGACCGCTACGACGAGGCGGACACCCTGTCCCGGCTCGGCGAGAGTCGGCAGGCGGCGGGGGACGCGGTCGGCGCGGCGCGGACCTGGCAGCGTTCCCTGCGCATCCTCGACGACCTCGGCCATCCCGACGGCGAGCGGGTCCGGGCCCTGCTGGCCCGGACCGCGGTTGCGGAGCCGGTTCGGTGACGCTGGGCACACCGCCGGTGGCCGATCGAGGTACGCCGGCCGGCGCGCTGCCGGGCACTCCGTAGACTGGTACGGCACCGCTCGCCCGTCCGACGAAGGAGCCATCCCGCGTGACCGTCCAGCCCATCCGTCTGTTTGGGGATCCGGTGCTGCGCACGCCGGCCGATCCGGTGGTCAACTTCGACGCCGAGCTACGTCGGCTCGTCGCCGACCTCACCGACACGATGCGTGAGCAGAACGGCGCCGGTCTGGCCGCGCCGCAGCTCGGCGTGAGTCTGCGGGTGTTCACCTTCGACGTCGACGACGTGCTCGGGCACCTGATCAACCCCGTGCTGGAGTTTCCCGACGAGGAGGAACAGGACGGCCCGGAGGGCTGCCTGTCGATCCCCGGGCTCTACTTCGACACCAAGCGTCGGCAGAACGTCGTCGCCAAGGGCTTCAGCTCGTTCGGCGACCCGATGCAGATCGTCGGCAGCGGTCTGATGGCGCGCTGTGTGCAGCACGAGACCGACCACCTCGACGGGGTGCTCTTCCTGGACCGACTGGACGCGCAGGGGCGCAAGGAGGCCATGAAGGCGATCCGCCAGGCCGAGTGGTACGACGGTTCGGCTCCGCCCACGGTCAAGCTGAGCCCGCACATCAGCGACCCCTTCGGTCTGGGGCGCTGACCCGGATGCGCGTGATCTTCGCCGGCACCCCGGCGGTGGCCGTACCGGCCCTGGCCGCCGTCGCGGCCTCCCAGCACGACCTGGTCGCCGTCGTCACCCGACCCGACGCGCCCGCCGGACGGGGGAGGGGCCTGTCCCGGTCCCCGGTCGGCACGTGGGCCGACGAACACGGCGTGGAGGTGCTGACGCCGGCCCGGCCCCGCGACCCGGAGTTCCTCGACCGGCTGCGCGAGCTCTCGCCGGACTGCGTGCCGGTGGTGGCCTACGGCGCGCTGGTGCCGCCGTCCGCGCTGGAGATCCCTCGCCACGGCTGGATCAACCTGCACTTCTCGCTGCTGCCGGCCTGGCGGGGCGCGGCGCCCGTGCAGCACGCCGTCCTGCACGGCGACGAGCTGACCGGAGCCAGCGTCTTCCAACTGGAGCAGGGCCTGGACACCGGGCCCGTCTACGGCATCCTGACCGACGAGATCCGCCCCGGCGACACGTCCGGCGACCTGCTGGAACGGCTCGCCGACTCCGGCGCGGGGCTGCTGGTGGCGGTGCTCGACGCCATCGCCGACGGCACCGCCCGCGCCGAGCCGCAGCCCGCCGACGGGGTGACTCTGGCGCCGAAGCTGACGGTGGAGGACGCCCGGGTCCGCTGGAGTGACCCGGCCTTCGCGGTGGACCGGCGGATCCGTGCCTGCACCCCGGCCCCCGGCGCGTGGACGACCTTCCGCGACGAGCGGGTGAAGCTCGGTCCGGTCGTCCCGGTGCCCGACGGCCCCGAGCTGAAGCCGGGGGAGTTGCTGGTGGAGAAGACGCGGGTGCTGGCCGGCACGGCGACCGTGCCGGTGCGACTCGGCGAGGTCCGCGCCGCGGGCAAGCGGGCCATGGGCGCGACCGACTGGGCGCGCGGCGTCCGGGTGGGCACTGGAGAGGAATTCGCGTGACGGCACCGGAGGGGACCCGCCCGACGCGCTCCGGCTCGTGGGCCGATCGGGGCGGGGATCGGCGACCGGTCCGCCCACCGATGGACCGACCGCGCCGCGCCGCGTACGAGGCGGTGGCGGCGGTGCACCGCGACGACGCGTTCGCCAACCTGGTGCTGCCCATCATCCTGCGCGACGAGGGGTTGTACGGCCGCGACGCCGCCTTCGCCACCGAGCTGACCTACGGCACGCTGCGCCACCTGGGCACCCTGGACGCGATCCTCAGCGACGCGTCCGGCCGGGACGTGGCCCGGATCGACCCGCCGGCGCGCGACGCGCTGCGGATCGGCGCGTACCAGTTGCTGCACACGCGGGTGCCCCCGCACGCCGCCGTGTCGTCGACCGTGGACCTGGTCCGCTCGGTCGCTCCGGGTGCCGCCGGGTTCGCCAACGCGGTGCTGCGTGAGGTGTCGACCCGCGACATCGACGCGTGGGTGGCCAAGCTCGCCCCGCCCATGGAGACCGACCCGGTCGGGCACCTCGCGCTGGCGTACAGCCACCCGCAGTGGATCGTGCGGGCGTTCTCCGAGGCGCTCGGCGGTGACCTCGGTGAGACGGCCCGACTCCTGATCGAGGACAACGAGCGCCCCCCGGTGCACCTGTGTGCCCGGCCCGGCCTGATCGACCCGGTCGAGTTGGCCGACGAGGTCGGCGGAGCGCCCGGTGCCTTCTCGCCGTACGCCGTCTATCTGCCCGGCGGGTCGCCGGGCGACATCCCGGCGGTGGTCGACGGCCGTGCCCACGTGCAGGACGAGGGCTCCCAGCTGGTGGCCACCGCGCTCGCCGACGCGCCGCTGGACGGCCCGGACGGACGCTGGCTGGACCTCTGCGCCGGCCCCGGCGGCAAGGCCGGGCTGCTCGGCGCGCTGGCCGCGCAGCGGGGCGCCCGCCTGACCGCCGTGGAGGTGGCCGAGCACCGGGCCCGGCTGGTCTCCCTGGCGACCCGGGACCTGCCGGTGACCGTGCTGACGATGGACGGCCGCGAGGTCGGCGGCGACCCGAAGCTGCCGGAGGGCCACTTCGACCGGGTGCTGGTGGACGCGCCGTGCACCGGGCTGGGCTCGCTGCGTCGCCGGCCCGAGTCGCGCTGGCGTCGCCAGCCGTCGGACCTGCCGCCGTTGACCCGGTTGCAGCGTGAGCTGCTGGGCGCGGCGCTGCGGGCGGTCCGGCCGGGCGGACTGGTCGCGTACGTCACCTGTTCGCCGCACACCGTGGAGACGCACGTGACGGTCACCGAGGCGGCCCGTCGCAGCGGCGCCACGGTGGACTTCGTCGACGCCCGGCCGCTGCTGCCCGCCGGTATGCCCGGACTGGGTGACGGCCCGACGGTGCAGCTGTGGCCGCACCGGCACGGCACCGACGCGATGTTCCTCGCCGTCCTGCGCAAGGGCTGACACGACGACGCCCCCGGCCCGAGACGGGGCCGGGGGCGGTACGACGAACGGGTCAGGTGACCGGGAGGCCCTTGTTGCCGGCGTTGCGCATGGAGCGGGTCAGGTTCCGGTCGCTGATCCACAGGAAGCACTGCACGCCGCGGTTGCCGTTCTTCCACTCCTGCTCGTACGGCTGGTAGTAGATCGTCCCGGCGCGAAAGTCGAGCTTGGAGTCGTCCGGCACCTTGGCGTACTTGGCGGTGACCGACTGGCACGCTTGGTGGGTGCGCTTGGTGGTGCGGTTGAATTCCGCGTAGCTGATGTCGGGGGCCTGCCAGATCCCGACGAACTCGGCGTGGTGCTTCGCGGTGCAGGACACCGCGACCATCTCCTCGATCTTGTCCTTGACCAGCTTCGGGTTGAAGCAGCGGTACGCCAGCGGTGCCGCGCCGCTCAGCGCGCCCCGCAGGCTGCCGGTGCGTAGGTCGACGGCGGTGTCGTCGATGCTGGCGATCTCGGTGACGTCACAGCGGTACCAGCGGGCGCCGCCGGCCCAGGCGGGCGCGGACGGCAGCACGACGGTCAGTCCGAGGCGTCCGGAGCGCCAGTCGCCGCCGACCGCCTTGGTGACCTCCTTGTCGCAGCCGGACTGGGCGGCCCGCATGCCCTCCGAGCCCGGCGGCGGGGTCGTGCCGCGCTCCGCCCCGGGGCCGGTGAGCGTGCCGACGTGGACGGTCTCCACCCGGTGCGCCTCACTGCACTCCATCGGGTTGTAGCCGCTGAGGAAGCCGACCTGCTGGGAGGAGTGGTGGCAGACACCCGCGGCGGGGACGAACTGCTGCGCCGCCACCGGCGCCGGCCAGTCGTCGACCAGGTTCCGGTCGACTCCGGCGGGCGCGCCACAGCCGCTGAGCGCCAGCGCCACCGCCGCGCTCCCGGCAACCGCCGTCAACCACCGTCGCATCGTTCGACCTCCCGCCGCTGGTGACCTCCGGCCGGCCCCAGCCGGCCGGTAGCGCCACGGCGCAGCAGCATACGGCACCATGGCTCAGATGGCGGGCAGTCCCTCGGGGCCGGCGCCGCGCATCGAACGGGTGAGTTTGCGATCGTCGCTCCACAGGAAACAGCGCACCCCGCGGTCGCCCTCCTCCCACTCCCGCTGCGACGGTGGGTAGTAGATGGACCCGGCCCGGTACGGCAGCTCGCTGTTGTTGGGCACTGCCACGTACGTGGCGATCAACGCCATACAGCGCCGGTGTGCCTGCTCGCCCGCGCGGGAGAAGGCCGCCCAGTTCAGGTCCTTCTCCTCGTAGACGCCGACGAACTCGGCGCGGTGCGGCTCGGTGCAGAGGACCGGGGCCATGTAGTTGAGGTTGTCGCCGATGAGCTTGGGATCGAAGCAGCGGTGTGTCAGCGGGCTGTCGCCGATCAACGCGCCGCGCAGGCTGCCGACCCGGTTCACCGGCCGGGTGTTGTCGATGCTGTCGGTCTCGCTGAGGTCGCAACGGAACCACCGTGCGCCTCCGGTCCAGGCCGGTGCCGTGGGCAGCGAGAGGGTCAGGGTGAGCCGCGCCGCGTGCCAGTCGCCGCCGAGCACCTCCCGGGCCCGCTGGTCGCACTCGGAGCGGGCCGCGCGCAACGCGGTCGTGCCGGGGCCCGGCCGAGCCCCGGCACGCGCCGCGGGGCCGGTGAACGTGCCGACGTGGATCGCCTCGGCGAGGTGGCTGTGGGCGCAGTCCACGGTCTCGTACGTGCTGGCCTGCACGACCGAGGTGATCCGGGGCAGGCAGGTGTCGGTGGCCGGGGTGAAGGGTCGTGGAACCCGCAGCTCCGGCCAGTCGTCGGTGAGATCACCGTCCGCGCCCCGCGCCGGCGCGCAGCCGGACAGCAGCATCGTCGTGACGCCGACCAGCGCCAGCGCTGCAAGCCACCGTCGCATCGTCCGCCCTCCCGGGAGCTGGCGACCGGTCACCGCGCCCCGCGGCGCGACCCCGGCGGGCGTGGAGCCTACGGCACCGTCCCGCTTGGAGTGTCGTCGCGTTTGGGTCGATCGGCCAGCCACTGATGTCTGTTCGTCCGGAATCGATGGCCCGGACCGGCTTATTCTGCACTACTGGTCACTGCTGGATCACACCGTGTCGGAGTTGGTGCCGTGCTGCGGGCGGCGGGTGGCCGCGTTCGTACACTGGCCCCGTGACCGTACCGCCGCCGATCGTCGCGCCGAGCATCCTGGCCGCCGATTTCGCTCACCTCGCCGAAGAGGTCCGTGCCGTCGAGGACGCCGCGGACTGGTTGCACGTGGACGTGATGGACAACCATTTCGTGCCCAACCTGACCATCGGACTGCCCGTGGTGCAGAGCCTGCGGGCCGCCACCACGATGCCGTTCGACGTGCACCTGATGATCTCCGATCCGCGCCGCTGGGCGCCCGGGTACGCCGACGCCGGGGCGTACAACGTCACCTTCCACGCGGAGGCGGCCGACGACCCGGTGGCCCTGGCCAAGGACCTGCGCTCGGCCGGCGCGAAGGCCGGACTGGCCATCGACCGGGACACCCCGATCGAGCCGTACCTGGACCTGCTGCCCAGCTTCGACACCCTGCTGATCATGACGATCAAGGCGGGCTTCGGCGGTCAGCGGTTCATCCCGCAACTGCTGGACAAGGTCCGCGCCGCCCGCCGGCACGTGAACGCCGGGCACCTGGAGCTGCGCATCGAGGTGGACGGGGGGATCGCCGCCGACACCATCGAGCAGGCGGCCGCCGCCGGTGCCGACGCGTTCGTGGCGGGGACCGCCGTCTACGGCGCCGCCGACCCGGCGGAGGCGGTCCGGCACCTGCGGGCACTGGCGGAACGCGCGGCGCCCGAGGCCTGAGGTGGAGCCTGAGGTCGATCGCAAGGACGTGATCCTCGTCGTGGACGACGACGAGGACATCGCCCGGTTCGTCGAGTTCAACCTGCGGTTGCACGGCTTCGAGGTGATCCACGCCAGCGACGGTCAGGAGGCCCTGGAGATCATCGAGCGGCAACGGCCGGACCTCGCGGTGGTCGACCTCATGATGCCCCGTGTCGACGGTCTGGAACTGACCCGGCGGCTGCGTGCCGACCCGATGACCTCCGCCCTGCCGGTGATCATGTTGACCGCCAAGGGAATGACCGTGGACAAGGTCCACGGGCTCAGCGCGGGCGCGGACGACTACCTGGTCAAGCCGTTCGACACCGCCGAGTTGGTGGCCCGGGTCTCCTCGACGCTGCGGCGCAACAAGGAGTTCCGGGAGGTCTCCCCGCTCACCGGACTGCCCGGCAACAGCCGCATCCGTCGGGAGATCAGCGACCGGGTCCGCCAGGGGGTCGACTACGCGGTCGGCTACATCGACATCGACCGGTTCAAGAGCGTCAATGACCGGTACGGCTTCGTCCGGGGCGACGACTTCATCTCCGCGCTGGCCCGCAGCCTGCACCGTGCGGTGGTGGCGGTGGGTCTGCCGCCGGCCTTCCTCGGCCACGTCGGCGGCGACGACTTCGTGATCGTCTGCGCGCCCGACCAGGTCCGCCCGCTCACCTCCCGGGCGGTGGTCGACTTCGAGAAGTCCGCCGACACGCTCTACGACCCGACCGACCGCGAGCGCGGCTTCGTCGAGTTGAAGGACCGACGCGGCAACATCCGACGGGCGGCCCTGGTCACGCTCTCGATCGGCGTCTCCCTGTCCGACGCCGGCAAGCGCTTCACCGACCCGCTCGAGGCGATCGCGGTGGCCTCGGAGATGAAGACGGTCGCCAAGAGCCAGCCGGGGTCGTACGTCGCCGTGGACCGGCGGCGCGGTGTCCCCTGAGGCGTGATCCCGCTGTGAAGTAGCTCGCCTCGATAACGACACACCGGGTTCGGCGTGTAAGACTGCGAAGTACCCACCACGCGCTGGCGGGACTCGGTGAAATTCCGAACCGGCGGTGATCCACGGTCAGACCGTGGTCAGCCCGCGACCCGGACGGCTTCGGCCGCACGGTGGACCTGGTGAAAATCCGGGGCCGACGGTTGGGAGCGGTTCGTCCGCGCCCAGACAGTCCGGATGGGAGACAGCGCGCGGGACGGACGGGTCCGAGCCGGCCGCTGGCTTCAGCGTGCCTGCCGCCCTTCCCGGGGCGGCTGTGCCGTACCCGGAATCCGCCGCCGCCTGCCCGCGGTCCATGCCGCCTCCCTGACCCGCCCGCGCGCACCGGCGAGTGAGAGGGCAGGGCAGGGCGATGGCCAGCGTCTCCGTCGACGAGGCGATGCGGCGTGCGATCGAGCTGGCGGCACGCGGGCTGGGTACCACCAGCCCGAACCCGGTTGTCGGGTGCGTGCTGCTCGACGAGGACGGCCAGGTCGTGGGCGAGGGCTTCCACGCCTACGCCGGCGGGCCGCACGCCGAGATCGTCGCCCTGGCGCAGGCCGGGCGGCGCGCGAAGGGCGGCACCGCGGTCGTCACTCTGGAACCCTGCGACCACACCGGCCGCACCGGCCCCTGTAGCACCGCGCTGGTCCAGGCCGGGGTGGCCCGCGTGGTCATCGCCGTGCCGGATCCGAACCCGGTGGCCTCCGGCGGCGCCGCCACGTTGCGCTCCGCCGGGCTCCAGGTGGACCTGGGGGTACGCGGTGACGAGGCCGAGGCCGGAAACGTGGCCTGGTTGACCTCGATGCGCCGGGGCTGGCCGTACGTCATCTGGAAGTACGCCGCCACCCTGGACGGCCGGTCCGCCGCCGCGGACGGCACCAGCATGTGGATCACCTCGGAGGCGGCCCGGATCGACGTGCACGCCCTGCGCGGCACTGTCGACGCGGTCATCGCCGGGGTGGGCACCGTGCTCGCCGACGACCCCCGCCTGACCGCCCGGAATCTGCGCGACGGCAGCCTCGCCATCCGGCAGCCGCTGCGGGTGGTGGTGGACAGCTCGGGACGTACCCCGGTCGACGCCCGGGTCCGCGACGGCGCCGCGCGGACGTGGATCGCGACCGCCGCCGAGGTCGGCGCGGGTCCGGACGGCCGGGTCGACCTGCCGGCGCTGCTCGCGGCGCTGCACCAGCGCGGCGTCCGCGCGGTGCTGCTGGAGGGTGGGCCCCGGCTGGCCGGGGCGTTCCTCGCCGCCGGGCTGGTGGACAAGATTGTCGGGTACGTCGCGCCGCGGCTGCTCGGCGCCGGCCCCACCGCCCTGGTCGACGCGGGAGTGACGACCATCGCTGAGGCCATCGATCTGGAGTTCGTCGACGTTACGCAGGTCGGTCCGGATCTCCGGATCACCGCTTTGCCCCGCAAGAGGGAGGCCTGACATGTTCACTGGCATTGTCGAGGAATTGGGCGAGATCGTGCGCGTCACGGCCACGGCGGGCGATTCGGCGCTTCTCGCCGTGCGCGGGCCGTTGGTCACGTCCGACGCCCGCCACGGTGATTCCATCGCCGTCAACGGTGTCTGCCTGACCGTCGTGGACGCGACGGACGGCGTCTTCACCGCCGACGTCATGGGCGAGACCCTGCGCCGCTCCGCGCTGGGCGCGCTGCGCCCCGGCGACCCGGTCAACCTGGAGCGGGCCGCGGCGCTGGGCAGCCGTCTCGGCGGGCACCTCGTGCAGGGCCACGTTGACGGCGTCGGCGAACTGATCTCCCGGGAGCCGGCCGAGCAGTGGGAGACCGTGCGGTTCCGGCTCCCCGCAGGGCTGTCCCGCTACGTCGTGGAGAAGGGGTCGATCACCATCGACGGCGTCTCGTTGACCGTCGCCGAGGTGGGCACGGACGAGTTCGCCGTCGGGTTGATCCCCACCACCCTGAAGCTGACCACCCTCGGTGCGAAGCACGTCGGCGACCCGGTCAACCTCGAGGTCGACGTGGTGGCCAAGTACGTCGAGCGGCTGCTGGGCAGCCGGCTCGCCGACACCGGTGAGGTGGCCTGATGAGCGCCCTCGGTTGGCTGCTCGACGCCCAGGTGCAGGTGGCCGGCTCGCCGGTGCTGGTCCGGGAGATCGTCGGCAACGCGTTCGGCCTGATCTCCGCGCTGCTCGGGCTGCGTCGGCTGGTCTGGGCGTGGCCGGTCGGCATGATCGGCAACGCGCTGCTGTTCACCGTCTTCCTCGGCGGGGTGTTCGCCACCCCGCAGGCCCACGACCTGTACGGGCAGGCCGGCCGGCAGGTCTTCTTCTTCCTCGTCAGCGTCTACGGCTGGTGGCGGTGGCGACGCAACAGCCGCGCCGACGCCCAGCACGCCGCGGTGCTGCCGCGCTGGGCCACCGGTCGGGAGCGGCTCGCGATGCTGCTGGTCGCCGTCGTCGGCACCGCGGCGGCGTACCCGCTGCTCAAGGCGCTGGGCTCCTGGGGTCCGCTGCCGGACGCCTGGATCCTCACCGGCAGCCTGCTCGCCACCTACGGCATGGCCCGCGGCTGGGTCGAGTTCTGGCTGGTGTGGATCGCGGTGGACGTCGTCGGCGTGCCGCTGCTGCTGCGCGGCGGGTTCTACCCGTCGGCGGCCATGTACCTGGTCTACGGCGCGTTCTGCGCCTGGGGCTTCGCCGCCTGGTGGCGCACGTCGCGCGCCACCCGGCCGGCCACCGCACTCCCGCCCACCTACACGGAGGCCGTCGCATGAGCAGCTTCGCCGACATCGAGCAGGCGGTCGCCCAGATCGCGGCCGGACGGCCCGTCGTCGTGGTCGACGACGCGGACCGGGAGAACGAGGGCGACCTGATCTTCGCGGCCGAGTTGGCCACGCCGGAACTGATGGCGTTCATGGTGCGCTACACCTCGGGGTACGTATGCGTGCCGTTGACCGAGAGCGAGGCCGACCGGCTCGACCTGCCGCCGATGCACCACACCAACCAGGACCGGCGCGGCACCGCGTACACGGTGACCGTGGACGCCCGGGAGGGGATCAGCACCGGCATCTCGGCGGCCGACCGGGCACACACGATCCGGCTGCTCGCCGCCGCCGCCACCGACCCGACCGACCTGGCGCGTCCCGGTCACGTCGTGCCGCTGCGCGCCCGCGAGGGTGGGGTGCTGCGCCGGCCAGGGCACACCGAGGCGGCGATCGACCTGACCCGGCTCGCCGGCCTGCGCCCGGCAGGCGTGCTCTGCGAGCTGGTCAACGACGACGGCACCATGATGCGGTTGCCGGATCTGGAGAAGTTCTCCGCCGAACACGGCCTCGTGCTGATCACCATCGCCGACCTGATCGCCTACCGGCGGCGTACCGAGAAGCAGGTCGAGCTGGTGGCCGAGGCGCGGATGCCGACCCGGCACGGGGTGTTCCGGGCGCTCGGCTACCGCGCCGAGCACGACCCGGCCGAGCACGTCGCCATGGTCATCGGTGACCTCGGCGACGGCCAGGACGTGCTGGTCCGGGTGCACTCCGAGTGCCTGACCGGGGACGTGTTCGGCTCGCTGCGCTGCGACTGCGGACCACAGTTGGACGCCGCGCTGGCCCGGGTCGCCCGCGAGGGCCGGGGCGTGGTCCTGTACGTGCGCGGCCACGAGGGGCGCGGCATCGGGCTGCTGCACAAGCTCCAGGCGTACCAGTTGCAGGACCAGGGCCGCGACACCGTGGACGCCAACCTGGACCTGGGTCTGCCGGCCGACGCGCGCGACTACGGCACCGGTGCGCAGATCCTCTACGACCTGGGCGTGCGCTCGATGCGGCTGCTGACCAACAACCCGGCCAAGCGGGCCGGGCTGGAGGGCTACGGGCTGACCATCACCGGCCGTGAGGGTCTGCCGGCCGGCGCGCACCCGGAGAACCTGCGCTACCTGCGCACCAAGCGGGACCGGATGGGTCACCTGCTGGACGAGTTGGACGAGATGTCCGAGGCGCCGCTGGGGCGTCCGGTCGCCAACGACGAGATCGGAGCATGACGATGGCGGGTTTCGGTGAGCCGGGAGTCGACGCGGTGGACGCCGCGGGGCTGACCGTCGGCGTGGTGGCCGCGCGCTGGCACGGCGACCTGACCGACCACATGCTGGAGCGCGCGGTCGCGGCCGCCGAGGCGTGCGGCGCGCGATCCGTGGTCGCCCGCGTCGCCGGCTCGGTCGAGTTGCCCGTCGTCGCCCAGGCCCTCGCGCGCCGCTGCGACGTGGTGGTCGCGCTCGGCGTGGTCGTGCGCGGCGCGACCGCCCACTTCGACTACGTGTGCCGTTCGGTCACCGACGGGCTGACCCGGGTGGCGTTGGACGAGGGCAAGCCGGTCGCGCACGGTGTGCTCACCGTGGAGACCATCGAGCAGGCCCGGGACCGGGCGGGGCTGCCCGGCTCGGCGGAGGACAAGGGCTGGGCGGCGACCGTCGCGGCGCTCGACGCCGCGCTGGCCGTGCGTACGGTCGCCGCCGGCAACGCCCAGCGGGTCGGCTTCGGCGGCTGACCGCCCCTCGGTCGGCCGTCCGCTCTCCGGCGGTGGCCCGGCCTTGGCGGTGGCCGGGCCTCGGGCGGTGGCCGGGCCTTTGGTGGCCGGCTCGTCAGAGCCGGCCGGCCTCGATGATCCGGCGCAGGAACTGGCGGGTCCGGGGCTGCGTCGGCTCGCCGAGCACCTGCTCCGGCGGGCCGCTCTCGACGACGCGCCCGGCGTCGAGGAAACACACCTCGTCGGCGACCTCGCGGGCGAAGCCCATCTCGTGGGTGGCCAGCACCATGGTCATGCCGTCGGCCTTCAGAGCCCGGATCATCGTCAGCACCTCGCCGACGAGTTCCGGGTCCAACGCCGAGGTGACCTCGTCGAGCAGCATCAGCCGGGGCGAGTTGGCCAGCGCCCGGACGATCGCCACCCGCTGCTGCTGCCCACCGGAGAGCCCGTCCGGATAGGCGTGCGCCTTCGCGCCCAGACCCACCCGGTCGAGCAGGTCGCGGGCCTGGGCCTCGGCCTCGGCACGGGAACGTCGGTGCACGCGCCGGGGCGCGAGGGTGATGTTGTCCAGCACGCTCAGGTGCGGAAACAGGTTGTACGCCTGGAACACCATGCCGATCCGTCGACGTACCCGGTCGGCGTCGACACGCGGGTCGGAGATGTCCTCCCCGTCCAGCTCGATGGTGCCGTCGTCCACCTCGTCGAGGAGGTTCACGCACCGCAGGAGAGTCGACTTGCCCGACCCGGACGCCCCGATCAGGGCCACCACCCGGTGCTCGGCGACCGTCAGGTCGAGCCCGTCCAGCACGACGTGGCCCCCGTACTCCTTGCGCAAGCCACGACAGCGCAGCAGCGTCACGGTCAGCCTCCCGACTGCCGACGGGCCGAGCGCAGCGTCACCCAGTCGGTGACCGCGATCAGCGGGATCGCGAGCAACACGAACAGCACGCCCGCCACGACGTACGGGGTGTAGTTGAACGACTGGGCGGTCGCGATCTGGGCGGCGCGTACCGCGTCGATCGGACCGGCGAGCGAGACCAGCCCGACGTCCTTCTGCAGGGCCACCACGTCGTTGAGCAGCGGTGGCGCCACCCGGCGGACGGCCTGCGGCAGCACCACGTGCCGCATCGTCTGCCGGTAGGTCAGACCCAGCGAACGAGCCGCGGCGAGTTGGCTGGGGTGCACCGACTCGATGCCGGCCCGGAACACCTCGGCCAGGTAGCCGCCGTAGGTGAGCACCAGCGCGATTCCGCCCAGCACCAGCACCGACGGCATGCCCCGCAGCCGCAACCCGGGCACGCCGAGGGTGAGCAGGTAGAGCACGATGATCAACGGCAGGCCGCGGAACGTGTACGTGTAGCCGGCGGCCAGCGCCCGTACCGGAAAGAAGATCGGGCCGCGCAGCGTCCGCAGCACGGCGATCACCAGCCCGAGCAGCAGCGCGCCGGCCGCGCAGCAGACCAGCAGCCGTACGTTGAGCCAGAGCCCGTCCAGTACGGCCGGCAACGCGTCGGCGGCGATCCTCGGGTCCAGGAACGATCGCCGTACCCGGTCCCAGCCCGGCGCGCCGGTCACCGCGACCACCAGCAACGTGCCGAGCGCCGCCGTGGAGGAGGCCGCGATCAGCACGCTGTAGACGGTCTGTCGACGCCGGTACGCCGACCGCCGGACCTGCGCCGCGGAGGGGGTGTGGTCCCGCGGCGTCACTTCAGCTCGGCCGCCCCTGCCACCTGCGCGAGCCACTTCTGTTCCAACTCCCTCAGCGTGCCGGCCTCGCTGAGCTGACCGACCGCGCCGCTCACACAGCGGGTCAGCGGTGAGTTCTTGTCCAGCAGCAGCCCGAACACCTCCGGCACGCCCACCTGCGGCACCTGCCCGACGATCACCGCGTCGGTGATCTCCGCGCCGGTGATGTAGAAGGCCGTCGGCAGGTCCACCACGAGACCGTCGATCTGCCCGTTCTGCAGGGCCTTCTTGGCGTCGTCGTTGCTGTTGTAGACCTGCGGCTTAGCCGTCGGCTTGATCACCTCGGTGATCGCCTGGTAGCTGGTCGTGCCCACCTGGGCGCCGAGCTTGGCGCCGCGCAGGTCGGCCAGGGCGGTCTTGCCGGCGATCTTCGACGACTTGAGCGCGATGACGGTCTGCCGCACCAGGTAGTACGGCGCGGAGAAGTCCACCGCCTGCTTGCGCTCCTCGGTGATGGAGAACTGGTTGATGTCGAAGTCGAAGCTCTTGGGGCCGGGCGCGATCGCCGTGTCGAACTTGACCCGCGTCCACGTGACGTCGCCCCGGGCGTAGCCCAGCTTCTCGGCCACCGCGTACGCGACGGCGGCCTCGAAGCCCTCCCCGTTGTCCGGCTTGTCCTGCCGGAACCACGGCTCGTAGGCCGGCTGGTCGGTGGCGATGGTGAGCTTGCCCGGCGTACGGGTGGGCAGGCTGTCCTTGGCGCAGGACGGAGCGGCGGTGACGGTGGGGGTCGGTTCGTCCTGCGGCGCGCATCCGGCGATGGCGGCGACGACGGTGCCGGCGAGGGTGAGCGCGATGAGACGCGAGCGGCTGGCCATGGCGGACAGCGTAAAGCTCAACGAGCATCGATCGAAGATCTTCCCACCGCGATGGTAGGGAATTGTCCGCCTGCTGGGTTGGGTCGGACCCGGACTCGGGGCCCCGGCCCGGCGGCTGGAAGAATCGTTCCCCGTGAAGACGTTCGAGGAGTTGTTCGCCGAGCTGCAGGCCAAGGCCGCCGCCGGCACCCCGGGCTCGGGCACCGTCGCCGCGCTGGACAAGGGCGTGCACTTCATCGGCAAGAAGGTCGTCGAAGAGGCGGCCGAGTCGTGGATGGCCGCCGAGCACGAGGGGCCCCAGCGCACCGCCGAGGAGATCTCCCAACTGCTCTACCAGGTCCAGGTGCTGATGCTCGCCAGCGGTCTCGAACTGAAGGACGTCTACCGACATCTGTGAGTGCGCCCCGTCGTTGATCAGAATCGATCGAAGGAGCACTCCGTCATGTTGCGTGTCGCCATCCCCAACAAGGGCACCCTCGCCGAGCCGGCCGCCCAGATGCTGCGCGAGGCGGGCTACCGCCAGCGCACCGACCCCAAGGACCTCGTCTGCCGCGACGAGGGCAACGACGTCGAATTCTTCTACCTGCGTCCCAAGGACATCGCCACCTACGTCGGCTCCGGTGACCTCGACCTCGGCATCACCGGCCGCGATCTGCTGATCGACTCGGCCGCACCCGCCGAGGAGGTTGTCGACCTCGCCTTCGGCCGGGCCACCTTCCGCTTCGCCGCCCGCCCCGACGACATCGCCTCCGTGCAGGAGCTCGGCGGGCACCGGATCGCCACCGCCTACCCGGGGCTCGTCGAGCGGCACCTCGACGAGGCGGGCGTCAAGGCCGAGGTCATCCGCCTCGACGGCGCCGTGGAGAACGCCGTACGCCTCGGTGTCGCCGACGTGATCGCGGACGTGGTGGAGACCGGCGCGACGTTGCGTCAGGCGGGCCTCGTGGTGTTCGGCGAGCCGCTGCTGCTCTCGTCGGCGGTGCTGGTCCGCCGTGCCGGCGCGCCCGCCCACGCCCAGGCCGAGCAGCTGATGCGCCGCCTGCACGGCGTGCTGGTGGCCCGCCGCTACGTGATGCTCGCCTACGACGTGCCGGCCGGTCTGCTGGACCGGGCCAGTGGGCTGACCCCCGGCATCGAGTCACCCACCGTCTCGCCGTTGCACCGCGAGGGCTGGGTGGCCGTGCAGGCCATGGTGCTCAGCGACGACGTGCACCGGATCATGGATGAGCTGTACGACCTCGGGGCCCGCGCCATCCTGGTGACCAACATCCACGCCTGCCGCCTCTGACGGGTATCACCGCGGCCTCGGCGGGTGTGCGTCGGTGGAGCGGACGTGAGTGGCAGACTGATGGGGTGAGTGACACCCAACTGGTCCGCCTCAAGCCTCGCCGCATCCGGGTGGTGTGCTGGTCGGCGGCGATCGTGCTGGTGGTGGTGTTCGCCCTGGTGGCCACCTCGCTGACCGGGTCGACCGGCGACGGGTACGGCAGCTTCCAGCGCGGTGACCAGATCGCCATGATCGGCCTCGGCATCTTCGGCGCGCTGGGTTTCCTGTTGTTCACCCGCCCCCGCGTGGAAGCGGACGGGCGGGGCATCCGGGTGCGTAACGTCATCAGCTCCTACGAGCTGCCCTGGGAGGTCGTCCGGGGCGTTCGCTTCGATCGTGGCGCGCCGTGGGCCAGTCTCGAGCTGTACGACGACGACCTGCTGCCGTTGGTCGCGCTCCAGGCGGCCGACAAGGAGTTGGCCGTCGACGGGGTCCGCGCCCTGCGCCGGCTGCACGAGGCCCACCTGGCCCGCCGCGCCGAACGCGCCGTCGGCACCTGAGCCGCCCCTCGCGCCGCGCCACGCCGCGCCGATTTCTCGCTCGGAGGCAGCAACTTCCCGGAAGTTGCTGCCTCCGGCCGTCGAGAAGCAGCAACTTCCGGGAAACTGTGCAGATCTTGGGGCGCCAGCGCAGGATCACGAGCCCAGCGCCGGCCCAGCGCGGCCCGAGCATCGTCGGCTGGGCGATGCCGGGTGGGTGTCCGGTTTGGGAGTGGGCGGGGCGACGGTGTAGTGTTGTCGAGTCGACCAGGCTGTCTCCGCGTGCGAGCAGACAGCCTCGAAAGCGGAGCGCCTGCTCCCACCCGAGTCGCCGCTACGGTGGCCGGGTCCGGTCACCGGTTCCGGGCATGTCCCGGTCCCGGATGCGCGATCCTGTGATCGTGCCGACCGGTCGAGCGGGCCCTGGCATATGCCGGGGCCTTCTGTTTTCCGGGTCGGTTCCCATCCGGGAGCCGCAGGGGTCGGCACCTGAGCAGAAACGACTCGAGGAGGCCCCATCAGCGTCGAACCACGCGTGAACGAGCAGATCCGGGCACGTGAGGTCCGACTGGTCGGTCCCGAGGGTGAGCAGGTGGGCATCGTCCCGCTGGAGCGCGCCCTTCAGCTGGCCGCGGACGTCGATCTGGACCTGGTCGAGGTTGCGCCGATGGCGCGCCCGCCGGTGTGCAAGCTCATGGACTTCGGCAAGTTCAAGTACGAGAGCGCACTCAAGGCGCGCGAAGCGCGGCGTAACCAGCAGCAGACCGTCATCAAGGAAATGAAGCTTCGGCCGAAGATCGACCCGCACGACTACGAGACCAAAAAGGGTCACGTGGTGCGGTTCCTCAAGGCGGGCGACAAGGTCAAGGTGACGATCATGTTCCGCGGTCGCGAGCAGAGTCGCCCGGAGCTGGGTTACCGGCTCCTGCGTCGGCTCGAATCCGAGATCACGGACCTGGGATACGTCGAGGCCGCTCCGAAGCAGGACGGCCGAAACATGATCATGGTTCTCGCTCCGCTTCGGGCCGTCAAGGCCTCCGCGGTCGCCGCCACGGCGTCCCGCGGTGCACCTCGGGACCGGGCAGTGGACGAGTCGGCCGTTTCGGCAGCCGATGAGACCGCGGCGGTCGATGAGACCGCAACGGCCGATGAGACCGCAACGGCCGGCGAGACCGCAACGGCCGGTGACACCGGCACCGCCGCCGAAACCAGCGGCAAGTAACAGGGAGAAGACGTTCCACATGCCGAAGATGAAGAGCCACACGGGTATGGGCAAGCGGGTCAAGGTGACCGGCCGTGGCAAGATCGTGGCCGAGCAGGCTGGCAAGCGCCACCTGCTGGAGGGTAAGTCCTCCACCCGTACGCGCCGGTTGACCGGCACGGTCGAGGTGGCCAAGGCTGACGTCAAGCGCATCAAGAAGCTGCTCGGCCGCTGACGCGCGCCACCTTACCTAACTAGGAGTTGAGATGGCACGCGTCAAGCGGGCTGTAAACGCCCAGAAGAAGCGTCGTACCCTGCTGGAGACCGCGAGTGGTTACCGCGGTCAGCGCTCCCGGCTGTATCGCAAGGCCAAGGAGCAGGTGCTGCACTCGATGCAGTACGCCTACCGGGACCGTCGCGACCGCAAGGGCGACTTCCGGCAGCTGTGGATCCAGCGGATCAACGCGGGCGCCCGGGCCAACGGGATGACCTACAACCGTCTGGTCCAGGGCCTGCGTCTGGCCGGCATCGAGGTCGACCGCAAGATCCTGGCCGACATGGCCGTCAACGACGCCGCCTCGTTCGCGGCGATCGTCGAGCTGGCCCGGGCCGCGGTCACGGCCGAGGGCACCGGTGGCGCGGCGGCTCAGGCCGCCTGATCCCCACGCACCAGAGCGAGGCGTCTCCCGTGTCGGCACCGCCGTCCGGGGGGCGCCTCGATCGTGCCGAAGGAGCGCACATCATGGCCTTCACCCCGCGTACCCCCAGGGTTGTCGCCGCCCGCCGTCTGCAACGCCGCCGGGACCGCGATGCCACCGGCCGTTTCCTGGCCGAGGGTCCGCAGGCGGTCCGCGAGGCCCTGGCGCGGCCGGGTGTGGTCACCGAACTCTTCGGTACGCCCGCAGCGCTGGACCGGCATCCGGAGTTGGCCGCCACGGCGGCCCGGGCCGACGTGCCGGTCTCCGAGGTGACCGATGACGCGGTCGCCGCGTTGGCCGAGACCGTCGCCCCGCAGGGGCTGGTCGCTGTCTGCCGGCACCTCGACGTGTCGTTGGAGCAGGCCCTCTCGGGTGCTCCCCGGCTGGTGGCGGTGCTCGCCGAGATCCGCGACCCGGGTAACGCCGGCACCGTGCTGCGCACCGCCGACGCCGCCGGCGCGGGTGCGGTGGTCTTCGCCGGGGACGCCGTCGACCCGTACAACGGCAAGTGTGTCCGCGCCTCGGCCGGCAGCCTGTTCCACGTCGACGTGGTCCGCGCGCCCGACCCGCTCGCGGTGGTCGACGCGCTCCGGGCCGCCGGCCTGTCGATCTTCGCCACCACCGGGTACGGCGACAGCGACCTGGACGACCTGACCGATTACGGTCGGCTCGTCGGGCCCACCGCCTGGCTGTTCGGCTCCGAGGCGCACGGGCTGCCCGAGGCGTTGACCGCCGCCGCCGACGCCCGGGTGCGGGTGCCGCTGTACGGCCGCGCGGAGAGCCTCAACCTGGCTGCCGCAGCGGCCGTCTGCCTGTACGCTTCAGCGAGAGCACAGCGCTGAGGGTGTCCACACCCGGCGCGACTGACAGCAGGGGAGATTGTCCGTCCATGAACGCGCCACGGCGTTCGTTTAGCCAGCCCGCCGGTGTCGGCGGGCGGCGGGCCTGACCTGCTTCCTGCGCAACTCCTACCGGCGGGCTGCGGCACAGCCGCGCGTCCGTAGACTCGCTTCGCCGCCCCGCTGAGGGCTGGCGCCGCCGTGAGGGAGTGCCCGTACGCCATGAGCTACCGCAACGATCCGTACGACCCGAAGCAGGTCGCCCTGCTCGACCCCGCCGCCCTGGCCGAGGCCGTCGCGGACGCCACGAAGGCGTTCGAGTCCGCTGCCGATCCGGACGCGTTGACCGCGCTGCGATCCGTGCACCTCGGTGACCGGTCCCCGGTCTCCCTCGCACGCCGGGAGATCGGCGCGTTGCCGCCGGCCGCGAAGTCCGACGCCGGCAAGCGGGTCAACGAGGCCCGCCGGGCGATCGAGTCCGCGTACGCCGAGCGCGCCGAGGTGGTGGAGCGCGAGCAGGCCGAGCGGGTGCTCGTCGAGGAGCGGGTGGACGTCACCCTGCCGTACGACAGGCGTCCCCGGGGTGCCCGGCATCCGCTGAGCACCCTGATGGAGTCGATAAGCGACCTGTTCGTCGGGATGGGCTACGAGGTGGCCGAGGGGCCCGAGGTCGACCTGGAGTGGGTCAACTTCGACGCGTTGAACATTCCCGCCGACCACCCGGCACGCGGGCTGATGGACACGTTCCACATCGCACCGGAGGGCTCCGGCCTGGTGCTACGAACGCACACGTCGACGGTGCAGACCCGCACGATGCTCAGCCGCAAGCCGCCGATCTACGTGATCGTCCCCGGCCGGGTCTACCGCACCGACGAGATCGACGCCACGCACAGCCCGGTGTTCCACCAGGCCGAGGGGCTCGTCGTCGACAAGGGCATCACGATGGCGCACCTGCGGGGCACCCTCGACCACTTCGCGCGGGCGATGTTCGGCCCGGAGGCGAAGACCCGGTGGCGTCCGCACTACTTCCCGTTCACCGAGCCGTCGGCGGAGTTCGACGTGTGGTTCCCGGAGCACCGCGACGGCCCGCAGTGGGTCGAGTGGGGTGGCTGCGGGATGGTCAACCCGCGGGTGCTGCGCGCCTGCGGCGTCGATCCGGAGGTCTACTCCGGCTTCGCCTTCGGTATGGGTATCGACCGGACCCTGATGGTCCGGCACGGGGTCAGCGACATCCGCCATCTCTTCGAGGGCGACGTGCGGTTCAGCCGCGCGCTCGGGACCGGGGCGTAGGCGATGCGGGTACGAGACACGGGAACGGTGGTCTGACGTCATGCGAGTTTCTGTCAGTTGGCTGCGGGAGTACGTCGATCTCCCCGCCGACCTGCCCACCGGTGACCTGGAGCAGGCACTCGTCGACCTCGGCATCGAGGTCGAGTCCGTGGTGGACCTGCGCGAGAGCGTCACCGGTCAGCTCGTCGTCGGCGAGGTACGCGAGATCGAGGAGCTGACCGGCTTCAAGAAGCCGATCCGGTTCTGCCGGGTGGACGTGGGTTCCGCCAACGGCACCGGCGAGCCACAGGAGATCGTCTGCGGGGCGCGTAACTTCGCCCCGGGCGACCGGGTGGTGGTGATCCTGCCCGGTGGTGTGCTGCCCGGTGGCTTCGCGATCGGCGCCCGCAAGACGTACGGGCACAACTCGGCCGGCATGATCTGCTCGGCGAAGGAGCTGGGCCTGGGCGACGACCACTCGGGCATCATCGTGCTGCCGCCGGACGGGGCCGCCAAGCCGGGTGACGACGCGCGGCCCGTCGTGGGCCTCGACGACGTCGTGTTCGAGCTGGAGATCACCCCCGACCGGGGGTACGCGCTGAGCCTGCGCGGCCTGGCCCGGGAGTTGTCGCACGCGTTCGACGTGCCGCTGCGTGACCCCGCCCTGGTGCCTGCTCCGAGTGGCACCGAGGCGCCGGCGTACCCGGTCCAGGTCCGCGACACGGTCGGCTGCGACCGGTTCACCGCCCGCCTGGTCCGCGGCGTCGACCCGGCCGCGCCCACGCCGTCGTGGATGGCCCAGCGGCTCGTCACCGCCGGCATCCGTAGCATCTCGCTGCCGGTCGACATCACCAACTACGTGATGCTGGAACTGGGCCAGCCGATGCACGCCTTCGACGCCGACCGGATCGTCGGGCCGTTGGTGGTCCGGCGTGCCGAGGCGGGGGAGAAGCTGACCACCCTGGACGGGGTCAACCGCGTCCTCACCGCCGACGACATGGTCATCTGCGACGCTGGGTTGGACAACCCCCTCGCGGGCGAGGGCGCCGGCGTCCCCATCTCGCTCGCGGCGGTGATGGGCGGCGAGACCAGCGAGGTCGTCACCGGCGTCACCACCACCGTGCTCTTCGAGGCGGCCCACTGGGACCCGGCGATGGTCGGGCGCACCGCCCGCCGGCACAAGCTGTTCAGCGAGGCCGCGAAGCGCTGGGAGCGGGGTGTGGACCCGGCCGTGGCGTTGGTCGCGCTGGAGCGTGCCGTTCGGTTGCTCACCGAGCACGGTGGCGGAACCCCGAGCGCGGAGATCCTGGACATCGACCACGTCCGGCCGCGTACCCCCATCACCCTGCCGGCGGACCTGCCGACCCGGCGGGTCGGCGTCGAGTACCCGCCGGCACGGGTCGTCGCCCTGCTGGAGCAGGTGGGCTGCACGGTCGCGCAGGGCGCGGACCGGTTGTCCGAGGACCCGGGCGCGGTCGGCACGGCCAGCGGCGCCGGCACGGTGCTCAGCGTCACCCCGCCGAGCTGGCGGCCCGACCTGACCGACCCGGCCGACCTGGTCGAGGAGGTCGTCCGCCTCGACGGGTACGACAAGGTGCCGTCGGTGCTGCCGAGCGCGCCGCCCGGGAGTGGCCTGACCCCGCGCCAGCGTCGCCGACGGGCCGTGGCGGTATCGCTGGCCGAGCGCGGATACGTGGAGGTGCTCGCGCACCCGTTCGTGTCGCCGGAGCTGGCCGACCAGCTCGGCCTGCCCGCCGACGACACGCGCCGGACCGCGGTGCGCCTCGCCAACCCACTGTCCGAGGAGGAGCCGCTGCTGCGCACCTCGCTGCTCGGCCCGCTGCTGGGCATCCTCAAGCGCAACCTCGGGCGGGGTCACCGTGACCTGGCCCTCTACGAGATCGGCGCGGTCTTCCACCCGCGCCCCGACGCCGGCAGCCCGCCGGCGATGGGCGTGGACCGGCGACCCACCGACGAGGAGTTCGCCGCCGCCGACGCGGTGGTGCCGGCGCAGCCGGTGCACGTCGCGGCGGTGCTGGCCGGTGACCTCGACCCCGCCGGCTGGTGGGGCGCGGGCCGGCCGGCCGGCTGGGCGGACGCCATCGAGGCGGCCCGCGACGTGCTGGCCGCCGCCGGTGTCCCCGACGAGCGGGTCGAGGTCCGCGCCGCCGAGTACGCGCCGTGGCACCCGGGCCGCTGCGCCGAGCTGCGGGTCGACGACACAGTGGTCGGCTACGCCGGTGAGCTGCACCCGGCGGCGGTGGCGGCGTTGGAGTTGCCCCGCCGCACCTGCGCCATGGAGCTGAACCTCGACGTGTTGCCGCCGGTGCCGGTGACGCCCGCGCCGACGGTGTCCGGGTTCCCGCCGGCGCTGATCGACGTGGCGTTGGTGGTGGACGACGCGGTCCCGGCCGAGCAGGTGCGCCGGGCGCTGGAGACGGGTGCTGGGGAGCTGCTGGAGGACGTGCGGCTGTTCGACGTGTACTCCGGCGCGCAGCTCGGCGAGGGGCGTCGGTCGCTGGCGTACAAGCTGACGTTCCGCGCGCCGGACCGGACGCTCACGGTCGAGGAGGCGCTCGCCGCCCGGGACGCGGCGGTCGCGGTCGCGGCGGAGCGCTTCGGCGCGACCCTGCGCGGCGCCTGACCATGCCGGTGCTGGGATGGCTCGCGGTGGTCGCCGTGCTCGCGGTGGCCACCGCCGGCCTGCTCTGGGCCCGCCGGCACTTACTGCTGGTCGCGGTCGTGGGCCGGAGCATGGAGCCGACCCTGCGCTCCGGCGACCGGGTGCTGGCCCGGCGGGTGCCGCTGGCCCGGGTCCGTCCCGGCGACGTGGTCGTGGTGGTGGCGCCGGCGCAGATGACCGCCGGGCGACCCGTGGACGCCGACGCGGCGGGCACGCCCGGGCTGCTGATCAAGCGGGCGTACGCGGTGCCGGGCGATCCGGTGCCGGTGGACCGCGTGCCACTGCTGCGCCAGGGCGGTGAGCGGAACGTGCCGGCCGGCCGGCTGGTGCTGCTCGGCGACAACCCGTCGCAGAGCTACGACTCCCGCGAGTGTGGCTACTTCGCCGAGCCGGACGTGCTCGGCGTGCTGGTCCGGCCGCGACCGCGTCCGAGCTGACCGGCACATCGGCACCACGCAGAACGGCGTGCCGCCCGGCCGGAAGCCGGACGGCACGCCGTCACCGCCTCAGCAGAGGGCGGACATCGTGCTCACGCCCGCGCTGCAGTAGTAACCGCAGGTGCCGCAGGTCGTCTTGCAGGCGCCGTTCGTGCTGCACCGCTTGAAGTAGCAGGTGCCACAGAGCGCGCAGTACGGGTCCGGCGGACAGCCGGCGGCTGCCGTCACCTTCGGGACGAACACACCCAGCATCCGCTCGCCCAGGGTCTCCAGTCGACGGAACATTCGTTCACCTCCTCCCGAGATCGATCTGTGTGTCGGGACGCTACGGCGGGCCGGTACACCGCCGGTACAGCCGCGCATGACGTCGACGGTGCTCGATGTATTCGCGATGTATCCACCGCTCCTAGCGTGGGCCTCCCGGCAAGGAGGTGGTGCACGGATGCGAGCCCTGGAAGTGACCGCACGGCTGCTGTTGGCCCTCGTGTTCCTCGCCGCGGTCGTCGGCAAGCTGCGGACCCGGGAGGGATTCGCCGAGTTCGTCGGCTCGGTCGGCCAGTTCGGCGTACCGAGGCGCTGGGCCGGGCCGGTCGCCCGCCTCGCGGTCGCCACCGAGGCCGCCGTGGTGCTGCTGGTCGCCGTCGGGCGGACCGCGCCGATCGGGCTGCTGCTCGCCGCCGGGCTGCTCGGTGTGCTGACCGCCGCGATCGTCAGGGCGCTGCGCCGGGGCGCCCGTCCGGCCTGCCGCTGCTTCGGTGCCGCCGACGCGCCGGTCGGCGCCCGGCACGTGGCGCGCAACGTCCTCCTCGCCGTGGTCGCGCTCCTCGGTCTGCTCGGCTGGGCCACCGCCACCGGGCCACCACCGTCCGCGCCGACCCTGCTGCTCGCCGCGGGCGTCGCGGTTCCGCTCGCCGCCGTGGTGGTCCGCCTCGACGACCTGGTCGCCCTCTTCGCTCCCACGCCCTCGCGGCCGTCCCGGCCCGCTGGACGGCACTGACCCCCGTTCGCATCGCATCCCCGTACCCGAAGGAGTCCTCATGGCGCTGTTGACCGTCGCCGTCGTCCTCGTCGCCGCCCTCGGCCTGCTCAACCTGGTCCTGATGCTCGGTGTCATCCGGCGGCTGCGCGAGCACTCCGACCTGCTCAGCGACCAGCAGGGCCAACCGCCGGCGGTGATGCTGGAGGTGGGGTCGATTCCCGGTGACTTCGTCTCGACCACCGTGGACGGTCGGGTGTTCTCCCGTACCGACCTGCCCCCGATGACCCTGGTGGCGTTCCTGTCACCGAGTTGCGAGCACTGCGAGGAGCAGCTTCCGGTGCTCGTCGACCGGGCGCGGTCGATGCCCGGCGGCGCCGAGCACGTGTGGGTCGTCGTCGTCGGCAAGGGCCCGGAGACCCAGCCGTACGCCGAGCAGTTCGCCGGCCTGGCGACCGTCTTCGTCGAACCCGGCACCGGCGCGCTCCCGCTCGCGTTCGGCGTCAAGGGCTTCCCGGCGTTCGGCCTGCTCGACGAGCGCGGAATCGTCGCGTCGACGGCGTTCGGCATCGCCCGGTTGGACCTGCCGGTGGCGCGGTGAGCGGGCCCCGGCTGGTGCCGCGACGGGCCGCCCGGCACGCCCGGGCGGCCCTCGGCCTGACCTGGCGGGCCGCCCCGGCGGGAACCGCCGCGGACCTGGTGTTCGCGGTCCTGGCCGGGTTGACCCCGGTGGCCGTCGCCGCGCTGACCAAGCTGCTGTTGGACCGACTCACCGGCAGCGAGGCGGGCGGCGTGCCGCTGACCGTCCTGGGTGCCGGCCTGGCGGTGGCCGCCGCGCTCGGCACGGTCCTGCCGCACCTGCGCACCTACGTGGCGGCCGAGCGGACCCGAGCGGTGTCCCGGCTGGTGCGTCGCCGGCTGTACGCCGCGGTGCAGCGCCTGGTTGGCCTGGTCCGGCTGGAGGATCCGGAGTTCCAGGACCGGTTGCAGGCGGCCCAGCAGACCGGCCACATCGGTCCCACACAGCTGACCGGCAACGCGTTCGGCGCGGTGCAGAGCGTGCTGGCGGTGGCGGGTTTCCTCGGCGTCCTGCTGGTGCTCAACCCCCTGATCGGGGTGCTGGTGCTCCTGGCCGCGCTGCCCACCCTGTGGATGCAGCTACGGCTCAACCGGGCCCGCGCGGCAATGATCCTGCGGCTGGAGCACTTCCAGCGGCGGGATCTGTTCTTCGCCCAGTTGCTGGTGGGCGTACCGGCCGCGAAGGAGGTGCGGCTGTTCGGCCTGGGCCGGTTCTTCGGCGACCGGATGCTCGACGAGCTGCACGGCATGCACCGGGTGGAGCAGCGACTCGACCGTCGGGAGGTACGCGCCCAGGCGGTGCTCGGCCTGCTCGGCGCCACGGTGGCCGGCGTCGGCGTGATCTACACGATCTCGATGGCCCGTGCGGGTGCGCTGACCCCCGGCGACGTCGTGATCTACCTGGCCGCCGTGCCCGGGGTACAGGGCGCGCTGGGTGGCCTGGTCGGTCAGCTCGGCGCGATCCACCAGGCGCTGCTGCTCTTCGACCACTACGACGACGTGGCCCACGTCCAGCCGGACCTGCCGGTGCCGGCCAGCCCGCGACCGGTGCCACCACTGACCGAGGGCATCGAGCTGCGCGACGTGTGGTTCCGCTACTCGCCGGAGCACCCGTGGGTGCTGCGCGGCGTGAACCTGCACCTGCCGGCCGGCGGCACGACCGCGCTGGTCGGCCTCAACGGCGCCGGTAAGAGCACGCTGGTAAAACTCCTCTGCCGCTTCTACGACCCGGAGCGCGGCAGCATCCGGTGGGACGGGGTCGACCTGCGCGACCTCGACCCGGCGGCGCTGCGTGAGCGGTTGGGCGCGGTGTTCCAGGACTTCATGCCGTACGACCTGAGCGCCGCGGAGAACATCGCGTTGGGCGACCTGAGCGCGCGCGACGACCCGGAGCGGCTGCGTACCGCTGCCCGGCACGCCGGCATCGACGACGCGCTGGCCGCGCTGCCCCGTGGCTACGACACCCTGCTGACCCGGATCTTCTTCGACGGCCCGGACCGGGACGACCCGCAGGCGGGGGTGGTGCTCTCCGGCGGTCAGTGGCAGCGGGTCGCGCTGGCCCGGGGTTTCCTGCGCGCCGACCGGGACCTGCTGATGCTCGACGAGCCCAGCTCGGGCCTGGACGCGGAGGCCGAACACGACCTCAACCAGCGGCTGCGCGAGTTGCGACGGGGTCGGACCAGCCTGCTCATCTCGCACCGGCTCAACGCGGTGCGGGACGCCGACACCATCGTGGTGCTCGCCGACGGGCAGGTCGTCGAGTGCGGGGACCATGACCGGCTGATGGCCGCCGACGGCGATTACGCCCGACTGTTCACCCTCCAGGCCCGGGGCTACCGCCAGGACGCGCCGGCCCCGGCCTGACCGTTGCGGTCCCCACCCGCCTCGTCGGCGGCGAGTTCGGCGGCGTAGAGCCGGACGAGGTCACCGATGTGGAAGCGTCCCGGGCCGGCCGGTTCGGCGAGCTGGGCGGCGACCAGACAGTCCAGCGCCCGCGCCGCGTCCTCGGGCGGCGCTCCGCTGAGCGCGGCGGTCAGCTCCGCGGTGACCGGTCCCGGGTGGGCCCGGCCGAGCCGCCGGAAGATCGGAGCCGCCGCGCCGAGCCGCCGGTAGCTCGCGCCGAGCCGTGGGCCCAGCCCGGTCTCGGCGAGCCGGTACCGCTCGTCGCGCAGCACCCGTGCCAACCGGCTCAACGACCAGTGCGGCCCCTCGGTGAGCCGACCGGACGCGGTACGCAGCGCGAGCGGCAGCCGCTCGCAGAGGCTGACCACCGCCGAGGCCGCCTCCGGCTCGTCGTCCACCGGGCGGTCGCCGGCGGTGGCGCGCAACAGCGCCAACGCGTCGGCGGCCGGCAGCGGCTCCAGCCGCAGCGTCGGCGCGTCGCTCGTGATCGGCGTGCGGCTGGTCACGAGCAGGGCGCATCCCCCGCGCACCGGGAGTAGGCCGTCGACCTGGGCGGCGTCGGTGGCGTTGTCGAGCACGAGCAGCACCCGGCGGTCGAACAGCAGGGACCGGACGCGGGCCCGGGCCTCCGCGATGCCCGACGGCGCCGGCTCGTCGGTGCCCGGGTGCAGGGCCCGCAGGACGCGTGCGGCGACCTGTAACGGCGGCGGCGGGGTGCCCGCGACCGACCCACCGAGGTCGAGGTGGAGCTGTCCGTCGGGGAAAGCGTCCAGCGCCTCGGCGGCGGCGCGCAGGGCCAGGGCAGACTTGCCGGTGCCGGCCATGCCGAAGACCGCGACGGTGACCGGCTGCCGCCGGCCATCGACCAGGGCGTCGCGTAGACGGGCCAGCTCGGCGCGACGGCCGACGAACGGGGCCGTGGGACAGGGCAGCTCGTGCGGTACGCGTGGCCCGTGCGGCTCGACCGCACGGTCACGGCTGTCCGCACGGTCACGGCTGTCTGCACGGTCACGGGTGTGCGAGGCGGCGCGGCGCCGGGCCGGGACCGCTGGCCGAGGCGCGTGCCGGCGGACCTCGCGGTACAGCTCGGTCAGTTCCGGCCCGGGCGCGACGCCCAGCTCCCCGTCCAGAGCCCGGCACGCCGCCTGGTAGGTCCGCACCGCGCCGGTCTGATCGCCGGCGCGGTGCAGGGCGGTCATCAGCAGCGCCCACGCCGGCTCACGCAGCGGGTGCTCGGTGACGTGGTCGTGCAGCAGGGCCAGCAACGCCGGCGTCCCCGGGTCACCCAGGTCCAGCCGGCAGGCCGCGTACGTCTCCCGGGCGGCGGCCCGCCGCTCGCGCAGCCGGTCGAAGGCGTCCGCGGTGGCCGGCCCGTACGCCGGGGACGGGTCGGTCGACGACCACAGCCCCAGCGCACGGCCCAGCAGGGTCGCGGCCAGCTCGGACTCGCCGCCGATCCGGGCGGCGTGTCCCTCGGTAGTGAGCCGTTCGAACTCGGCGGCGTCCAGCTCACCCGGCTCGACGCGCAGCAGGTAACCGCCGTGCTCGGCGTGCAGCCGGGCGGGACGACCGGGGGAGTCGAGCAGGTGGCGTAGCTGGCTGGCGTGGCTGCGCAGGTTCGCCACCGCCGAGGCCGGCGGACACCTGCCCCACAACTCTTCGCGAAGTCGTTCGACGGGCACGGGCGCGCCGGCGTGCAGCAGCAGGGTGACCAGCAGAGCGGCAGGTCGACCGGCCGGCACCCGTTGGGGCTGGCCGTCGCGTTGGACGCGGACCGGACCGAGGATCTCGAACGACAGCCTCACCGCGCCTCCGTCAGGTGCCCCCACGCGGACCGGACAGCCGGCCCACCACCGTCGGATAACGATGCTAGTCGATTGAGTGGCCACTCAGTCGATTCGTTTTCGACAACCCGTCGAACGCATCGTCACGGGGCACGGCAGAGACTGCGTACGCTGAGTGCCGAAGCGTGCTGGCGCAACGGGCGCGATCTCAGCCTTCATTGTCATGCAGACGCCTGTATTAACTTGCAGGAAACAATCACGCTTGCTAGTCTCCTCTGCATAGTCATGCGGAGGTAGGTATGGGGATTCGAGTCGCGGTCGCCGGGGCGAGTGGGTACGCCGGTGGTGAGCTGCTGCGCCTGGTCGCCGGGCACCCGGAGTTCGACCTGGTCGCCGCCACCGCGCACCGCCAGGCCGGCCACCGCGTCGACGTGGTGCATCCGCAGCTCACCGGGCTCGACCTGGTGCTCGGCGAGACCGACCCGTCCACGCTCGCCGACGCCGACCTGGTCTTCCTGGCGCTGCCGCACGGTGAGTCGGCGACCCTCGCGGCCCAGCTCCCGTCCGAGGTGCGTGTCGTCGACCTGGGTGCCGACCACCGGCTCGCCGACCCCTACGCCTGGGCGCAGTACTACGGCGGCACGCACGCCGGTCAGTGGACGTACGGCCTGCCCGAGCTGCCCGGCCAGCGGGAGTTGATCGCCGGCTCCACCCGGGTCGCCAACACCGGCTGCTACGCCGCCGCGATCACCCTCGCGCTCGCGCCGCTGATCGCCGACGGCGCGGCCAGCCCCGCCGACGTGGTGGTGGTCGCCGCCTCCGGCACCTCCGGCGCGGGCCGGGGGGCGAAGTCGCACCTTCTGGCCAGCGAGGTGATGGGCGACCTGTCGCCGTACCGGGTCGGCGCCCACCAGCACGTACCCGAGATCAAGCAGGCCTCCGGAGCGACCGGCCTGTCGTTCACCCCGGTCCTCGCGCCGATGCCGCGCGGCATCCTCGCCACGGTCACGGCCGTGCCCGCCCGTGGCGTCGACCCGCAGCAGGTGCTGGCGCAGGCCTACGCCGACGCGCCGTTCGTGCACGTGCTGCCGGAGGGGCGCTGGCCCCACACGGCCGCCACCCTGGGCTCCAACTCCTGTCACCTCCAGGCGACCGTCGACGTCGACTCGGGTCGACTGATCGTGCTCAGCGCGCTGGACAACCTCGGCAAGGGCGCCGCCGGCCAGGCCGTACAGAACGCCAACCTGATGCTCGGCCTGCCGGAGACGACGGGCCTGTCGATCTGGGGAGTCAGCCCGTGAGCGCGAGGAGTGCAGCCCAGCGGAGCCCCGCAGTCGCGAACGAAAGGCCAGTCGCATGAGTGTCACCACCCCTCGGGGTTTCCGAGCGGCCGGAGTGGCCGCCGGTCTGAAGACAAGCGGTGGCGCGGACGTCGCGCTGGTGGTCAACGACGGCCCGGACGCCGGCGTCGCCGGTGTCTTCACCACCAACCGGGTCAAGGCCGCGCCGGTGCTCTGGAGCCAGCAGGTCGTGCAGGGCGGTGTGGTGCGCGCCGTGGTGCTCAACTCCGGTGGCGCCAACGCCTGCACCGGCCAGGCCGGCTTCCAGGACACGCACGCCACGGCCGAGCACACCGCGTCGGCGCTGAGCGCGGTCAGCCCACGGCTGCTCCTCGGGGCTGGCGAGGTGGCGGTCTGCTCCACCGGGCTGATCGGTGAGCGGTTGCCGATGGACAAGCTGCTCCCAGGCGTCCGTACCGCCATCCGGCAGCTCTCACGCGACGGCGGCCCGGCCGCCGCCGAGGCCATCATGACGACCGACACCCGGCCGAAGACCACGGTGGCTCGGGGCAGCGGTTGGACGGTCGGTGGGATGGCCAAGGGCTCCGGCATGCTCGCGCCCGGGATGGCGACCATGCTCTGCGTGCTCACCACCGACGCGGTGGCGGGGCCGGCGGCGCTGGACGAGGCGCTGCGCGCGGCCACCCGCGTGACCTTCGACCGGGTCGACTCCGACGGCTGCATGTCCACCAACGACACGGTGCTGCTGCTGTCCAGCGGCGCGAGTGGCATCGAGCCGACCCCTGCCGAGCTGGCCGCCGCGGTCACGACGGCCTGTCACGACCTGGCGCAGCAGCTCATCGCCGACGCGGAGGGCGCCACCAAGCAGGTCGCCATCGACGTGGTGGGGGCCGCGACCGAGGACGACGCGGTCGAGGTGGGCCGCTCGGTCGCCCGCAGCAACCTGGTCAAGACCGCCTTGTTCGGCAACGACCCGAACTGGGGTCGGATTCTCGCCTCGGTCGGCACCACCACGGCCGCCTTCGAGCCGGACGAGGTGGACGTCGCCGTCAACGGGGTGTGGGTGTGCCGGGGCGGCGCCGGAGCCGAGGACCGTTCGAAGGCCGACCTCAGCGGACGGGACGTCACCATCCGGATCGACCTGCACGCGGGCGTTTCGGCCGCGACGATCTGGACCAACGACCTGTCGCACGCGTACGTGCACGAGAATTCGGCCTACTCCTCGTGAGCGCGAGGAACGCAGCGAAGCGGAGTCCCGCAGTCGCGAACGGAAGGCTGGCGCGGTGAGCCTGAGTGGTGATCTGACCCGTGCCCAGGTCAAGGCGGAGACGCTGATCGAGGCGCTGCCCTGGCTGGCGCGTTTCTCCGGCTCGACGGTGGTGGTCAAGTACGGCGGTAACGCCATGACCGAGCCGGAGCTGCAACGGGCGTTCGCCGCCGACATGGTCTTCCTGCGGTACGCAGGTCTGAAGCCTGTCGTGGTGCACGGCGGCGGTCCGCAGATCTCGGCCATGCTGGGCCGGCTCGGTATCGCCAGCGAGTTCCGGGGCGGCCTGCGGGTGACGACCGCAGAGGCGATGGACGTGGTCCGCATGGTGCTCGTCGGGCAGGTGGGCCGGGAGCTGGTCGGGTTGATCAACTCGCACGGCCCGTTCGCCGTCGGCCTCTCCGGTGAGGACGCGCGACTGTTCACGGCGGTGCGCCGCCCGGCGTACGTCGACGGACAGCCGGTCGACGTCGGTCAGGTCGGTGACGTCGAGTCGGTGGACACCTCGGCGGTGACCGACCTCATCGACGCCGGTCGGATTCCGGTGATCTCGACGGTCGCGCCGGACGTGGACGGTGTCCTGCACAACCTCAACGCGGACACGGCCGCCGCCGCGCTCGCCGTCGCGTTGCAGGCCCGCAAGCTGGTCGTCCTCACCGACGTCGCCGGCCTGTACGCCGACTGGCCGGACACCAGCAGCCTGGTCTCCGAGATCACCGCGGACGACCTGGCCAAGCTGTTGCCCGGGTTGGAGTCGGGGATGGTGCCGAAGATGGAGGCGTGCCTGCGGGCCGTGCGGGGTGGGGTGCCCGCCGCGCACGTCGTCGACGGCCGGGTGGCGCACTCCACGTTGCTCGAGGTGTTCACGTCGGAAGGGTTCGGAACGATGGTGGTGCCGCAGGACGGGACGGTCGGGGCATGAGCAGCCTGGTACAGCGGTGGACGCAGTCCATGATGGACAACTACGGCACGCCGCCGCTGGCGCTGGTCTCCGGCGCGGGCGCCGTGGTGGTCGACGAGGCCGGCCGGGAGTACGTGGACCTGGTCGGCGGGATCGCGGTGAACGCCCTCGGTCACGCCCACCCGGCGGTGGTGGCCGCAGTGTCGAAGCAGGTGGCAACGCTCGGGCACGTCTCCAACCTCTTCGTCGCCGAACCGCCGGTGGCTCTCGCGGAGCTGCTGCTGGCGCTCGCCGGCAGCCGACCCGGCCGGGTCTTCTTCGCCAACTCCGGCGCGGAGGCGAACGAGGCCGCGTTCAAGCTGTCCCGGCGCACCGGGCGCAGCCACGTGGTGGCCACCAACGGCGGCTTCCACGGTCGCACCATGGGCGCCCTCGCGCTGACCGGGCAGCCCGCCAAGGCTGATCCGTTCCGCCCGCTGCCGGGCGAGGTGACCCACGTCGACTACGGCGACGTGAGCGCCCTCGAGGCGGCGGTCACCGACGCCACCGCCATGGTGATCCTGGAGCCCATCCAGGGTGAGAACGGCGTCGTCGTGCCGCCGCCCGGCTACCTCACGGCGGCTCGGCGGATCACCGCCCGGCACGGGGCGCTGCTGGTGCTCGACGAGGTGCAGACCGGCATCGGCCGTACCGGGCACTGGTTCGCCCACCAGGCCGAGAGCGTGGAGCCCGACGTGGTGACCCTGGCCAAGGGGTTGGGTGGCGGGCTGCCGCTGGGTGCGACGCTCGCCTTCGGCCGGGCCGCCGACCTGCTCACCCCCGGCTCGCACGGTACGACCTTCGGCGGCAACCCGGTGAGCTGCGCCGCCGCGCTCGCCGTGGTGGCCACCATCGCCAACGAGGGGCTGCTCGACCACGTCAAGCGCGTCGGCGAGCGGCTGCGTCGGGGCATCGAGGCGCTGGGCCACCCGCTCGTCACCGACGTACGCGGGGCCGGGCTGCTGCTCGGCGTTGCGCTCGCCGCCCCGGTGGCGCCGGTCCTCGCCGAGGCACTGCGGGAGGCTGGCTTCCTGACCAACCCGGTGCAGCCGGGCGTACTCCGGCTCGCTCCTCCGTTGATCCTCACCACCGCGCAGGCCGACGCCTTCCTCGCCGCGCTCCCGGCGGCCCTCGACGCGACGGTCCCGGCCGCCGCGGGCACGAGCGCGCCGGCGGCTGCCGGCACGAGCGCTCCCGCGACCATCGAGCCCTCCACCCAGCCCACCACGACGGGGACGATCGCATGATCCGGCACTTCCTGCGCGACGACGACCTCTCGCCCGCCGAACAGTCCAGCGTGCTCGACCTGGCGGCCCGGATGAAGGCCGACCGGTTCGGCCACCAGCCGCTGGTTGGTCCCCGCTCGGTGGCGGTGCTCTTCGACAAGCAGAGCCTGCGCACCCGGATCTCGTTCGACGCGGGCATCGCCGAGCTGGGCGGCCATCCGCTCGTCGTGGACACCCAGGTCACCCACTTCGGCCGGGGCGAGTCGCTCGCCGACGCGGGACGGGTGCTGTCCCGCTACGTCGCGGCCATCGTCCTGCGTACCCACGGCGACGACCGGATCGCCGAGGTCGCCGGCGGCGCGACCGTCCCGGTGGTAAACGCGCTCACCGACGGGTTCCACCCCTGCCAACTGCTGGCCGACCTGCTGACCATCCGGGAGCGGTGCGGCGGCACGACCGGCCGGACCCTGACGTACGTGGGCGACGGCGCCAACAACATGGCCCAGTCGTACCTGCTGGCGGGGGCTACGGCCGGGATGCACGTGCGGATCGCCGGTCCGACCGGGTTCGCGCCGGACCCCGTCGTGGTCGCACGGGCCACCGAGATCGCCGCCGGCACCGGCGGGTCGGTACGGGTGCTGACCGACCCGGCGCAGGCGGTCCGCGACGCCGACGTGCTGGCCACCGACACCTGGACCTCGATGGGCCAGGAGGCCGACGGGCTGGACCGGGTCACCCCGTTCCTGCCGTACCAGGTCAACAAGGAGCTGCTGGGTCACGCCGCGCCGGACGCGATCGTGCTGCACTGCCTGCCCGCCCACCGGGGCGAGGAGATCACCGACGAGGTTCTCGACGGTCCGCAGAGCGCGGTGTTCGACCAGGCGGAGAACCGGCTGCACGCCCAGAAGGCGCTGCTGACGTTCCTGCTGACAACGACCGGGGAGCGACGATGACCGCACCGCTGACCCGCACGGCCCGGCATGCCCGGATCGTCGAGCTGATCCGGGAGCGGCCCGTCCGCTCGCAGACCGAGCTGGCCGACCTGCTCGCCGCCGACGGCGTCGGCGTCACCCAGGCGACCCTCTCGCGTGACCTGGAGGAGCTGGGCGCGGTCAAGGTGCGCGGCGGCGACGGCCCGGCCGTCTACCTGATCCCCGAGGACGGCAAGCGGCCGCTGCGCGACGCCGAGGCGGCGCCGGCCCGGCTGGTACGGCTGTTGCGGGAACTGCTCAACGGCGTCGACGCCAGCGGCAACATCGCCGTGCTGCGCACCCCGCCGGGCGCGGCCCAGTACCTGGCCAGCGCGTTGGACCGGGCGGGCCTGCCCGAAATCGTCGGCACCATCGCCGGCGACGACACCATCCTCGTCGTGGCCCGCGAGGCCGTCGGCGGAGCCGCGCTCGGTGACAAGCTCGCCGGCTGGGCCCGCCGGGAAGACAGCGTCGAAGGGAACACCGCACCATGACCGCACGGGTCACGACATCCCACCTGGCAACGCCGACCGTCCGCCCGTGGGCGCGGGCCTGCGGCGCGACCAGCGACGCCCGGATGGGTGGCTGACGAGCATGGGGACCACAATGGGCGACGTGGACGACAAGAGCCTCACCGAGAACAGCGCCGGCACCAACCGGACGAGCCTGTGGGGTGGCCGGTTCGCCGGCGGCCCCGCCGAGGCGCTCGCCCGCCTGTCGGTGAGCGTGCAGTTCGACTGGCGCCTGGCCCCGTACGACATCGCGGGTTCCCGGGCGCACGCCCGGGTCCTGGCCGGCGCGGGCCTGCTCGACCCGGAGGAGCTGGGCCGCATCCTGGCGGCCCTGGACGACCTGGAGGCGGCCTGCGCGTCGGGGGCGTTCCGGCCCACCGTCGACGACGAGGACGTGCACACGGCGTTGGAGCGAGGGTTGCTGGAGCGCCTGGGCAGCCTCGGTGGCAAGTTGCGCGCCGGCCGATCCCGCAACGACCAGGTCGCCACCGACCTGCGGCTCTACCTGCGCGATCACGCGCGCGGTGTGGCCAGCCGCGTCGTGGAGCTGGCCGAGGCGCTCGTCGAGCAGGCCGAACGGCACATCGACACCGCCGCGCCGGGCATGACCCACCTTCAGCACGCCCAGCCGGTCACCTTCGGGCACTGGTTGCTGGCGCACGTGCAGCCGCTGCTGCGCGACCTGGAGCGGCTGCGCGACTGGGATCACCGGACGGCGATCAGTCCGCTCGGCGCGGGCGCGCTCGCCGGTTCGGGGCTTCCGCTGGACCCGGTGGCCGTCGCCAAGGAGCTGGGTTTCCGGACGTCGTTCGCCAACTCGATGGACGCCGTCGCCGACCGGGACTTCGTGGCCGAGTTCCTCTTCACCACCGCGCTGATCGGGGTGCACCTGTCCCGCCTCGGCGAGGAGGTGGTGCTGTGGACGTCGCACGAGTTCGGCTGGGTGGAGCTGGACGACGCGTTCGCCACCGGTTCGTCGATCATGCCGCAGAAGAAGAACGCGGACATCGCCGAGCTGGCCCGGGGCAAGTCCGGCCGGCTGGTCGGCGGCCTGATGACGGTGCTGACCATGCTCAAGGGTCTGCCGATGACGTACGACCGGGACATGCAGGAGGACAAGGAGCCCGCGTTCGACGCGGTCGACACCCTGGAACTGCTGCTTCCGGCCCTGGCCGGGATGATCTCCACGATGACCGTCCGGGTGGACCGGCTCGTCGCCGCCGCCCCGGTCGGCTTCTCCCTCGCCACCGAGGTCGCCGACTGGCTGGTCCGGCGCAACGTGCCGTTCCGTGACGCGCACGAGATCACCGGCCGGCTGGTGGCGCTCTGCGCGGTGCGCGAGTGCGAGCTGGAGGACGTCTCGGACGCCGACCTGGCCGCGGTCAGCGAGCACCTCGACCCGTCCGTGCGCGACGTGCTCTCGGTGCGCTCGGCACTCGCGGCCCGGACCACGCCCGGCTCGACCGGCCCCGGCCCGGTCGCCGACCAGCTCGCCGCCGCGGCGGACCGGCTGGCCGGCTGGCGGGAGTGGGCCACCGAGCGGGTCGTACCCCGCTGACGTCAGGCGTGGCGTCGGCGCGAGCCGCCGGCGCCACGGTGGTTCAGGCCGTCGGGCGCTCCCGCTTCGGGAGCTTGGCGACCACCATGTCGTACGACGAGTCGACCGCCTCGGTCAGCTCGTCGGTGTCGATCCCGCCGTCGAGGCGCAGCGTGTTCCACCCGGACCGGCCGATGTACGGCATCGGGCGCGCGTCGGCGGGGTGGCGGTGCAGCCACTCGTCGGCGATTTCGCGGGTCGCGCCGCACTTCACGCCGACCGTGGGCTCCCGGTCTCCGCTGCCCAGAAACGCGAAGATCCGGCTGCCCACCTTCACCACCTCGTCGTCCTCCCACGGCCGGTCCAACCACGCCCCCGGCTTGCCCAGGCAGTACGACAACATCTCCCCACGTTCCACAAGCACCTCCTCGTCAAAACCCCGAACCCCGAACCCCGAACCCCGAACCCCGAACCCCGAACCCCGAACCCCGAACCCCGCACTCCATTCCGCGTCGATCTTGCAGTTTCTGTTGTCGATGTGCGCGGCAAGGTCCGTTATGTCGCCACAGTAAGTGCAAGATCGGCGCGGGGATCAGGTGGTCTGCTCCGTGGAGCGGGCGGCAACCCGTTCGTAGCGTTGGCGGGCTGCCTGTGCGCTGCCCAGGCCCAGGCCGTGGGCGATGGACTGCCAGGTGAGGCCCCGGTCGCGAGCCAGCGTGAGTAGCCCCGCCTCCAGGGCGTCCAGTTCGGCGCGTACGTGCGGCAACAGGGTCAGCGCGGCGGTGAGGTCGGCCGCGTCGACCGGCTCCTCGGCGGGCTCCCGCTCGGCGCCACCGGCGGCGAGGGCGGTGACCAGCGCGACCGCCTCCCACGGGTCCAGTACGTACGGGTGGGCCCAGCGCCCTCGCCGCGCATCGGAGCCGGCGTGCCGCTCGCTGATCCGCTGCAACGCCTCGTGGGTGCGGTGGGCGCGGGCGCGACCCGGGTCGGGTGTGGTGAAGAGATCCTGGCTGGTCATGCCTCCGAGCACACCGCATCAACAAGACGTTGTCAACAGAACGTTCAAATGACGGGCGATCGCCGGGATGACCGGGCACCCCGCTGGGTACCGTTCGGTCCATGGATCTCGTGCCGGACGACCGCCCCGCCGATGCCGCTTCGGCGGAGCTGGCGGACCTGCTCGCCGGTCCGCTGCTGCCGGCCGCTCGGGGCCTGCTGGGCTGCCGCCTGAGCGCCGGCGGTGTCACCGTCCGGATCACCGAGGTCGAGGCGTACGCCGGTATGGCCGGTGACCCCGCCTCGCACGCCCACCGGGGCCGCACTCCCCGCAACGCGGTGATGTTCGGCCCCGCCGGGTACGCCTACGTCTACTTCACCTACGGGATGCACTGGTGCATGAACGTGGTCACCGGTCACGAGGAGGAGGCCGCCGCCGTACTGCTGCGCGCCGGCGCGGTCGTCGACGGCCTGACCACGGCACGGGAGCGCCGCCCCGCCGTGCGGCGCGACGTGGATCTCGCCCGTGGGCCGGCCCGGCTCTGCGCCACCCTCGGCATCGACCGCTCGGCGTACGGCGCGTACCTGCTCGGTGACGGCCCGGTCCGGTTGCGACCGCCGGTCGAGCCGGTGCCGCAGGAGGCGGTGGTGGCGGGGCCACGCGTCGGCGTGACGGGCGCGCACGATCTGCCGTGGCGGTTCTGGCTCGACGGCGATCCCACAGTCAGCACGTACCGCAGGCACGTGCCCCGCGTCCGGCGCTGAGGGCACCGTCCGGCGTGGGCGCCGGAGTCTGTCGGGGGGTGTGGCCATAATCACCGGACCTGCTCACCGACGGTATCGGAGGACGTCATGGCAACGTTGCTCGCGATCGGCACCGCCAAGGGTTTGTTTCTGGCCACCAGCGCCGACGACCGGCGCAGTTGGGGGATCACCGGTCCGCACTTTCCGATGACCGGTGTCTATTCGGTGGCGGTGGACACCCGCCGTCCGACCCCGCGGCTGCTCGCCGGCATGACCAGCTCGCACTTCGGCCCCAGTGTCGCCACCAGCGACGACCTCGGCGCGACCTGGGACGAGCCCGACCAGGCGCCGGTCGCGTTCCCGGCCGACACGGGCGTCTCCCTCGGGCGGGTCTGGCAGCTGACGCCGGCCGGCCCGGACGAGCCGGACGTCGTCTGGGCCGGCACCGAGCCCTCGGCGTTGTTCAAGTCCACCGACGGCGGCCGCAGCTTCGAGCTGGTCCGTTCCCTGTGGGACCACCCGCACCGCCCCCAGTGGGAGGCCGGGTTCGGCGGTCAGGCCGTGCACACCGTGCTGCCCCACCCGCGTGACCCGGCTCGACTGCTGGTCGCCATGTCCACCGGCGGGGTCTACCGCTCGGAGGACGCCGGGGCGAGCTGGTCGCCGGGCAACACGGGCATCCGCGCCTACTTCATGCCTGACGAGTGGCCGGAGTTCGGCCAGTGCGTGCACAAGGTCGCCCGGGACGCCGCCAACCCCGAGCGGCTGTACGCGCAGAACCACCACGGCGTCTACCGTTCCGATGACGACGGCCGCACCTGGTCCTCGATCGCCGACGGGCTGCCCAGCGACTTCGGCTTCCCGATGGTGGCCCACCCCGGTCGCGGCGGCACGGTGTGGATCTTCCCGCTGGTGGCCGACAGCGAGCGGTTTCCGGCCGATCACCGCTGCCGGGTGTTCCGTTCCGTCGACGCCGGCGACAAGTGGGAGGCGCAGTCGGTGGGGCTGCCCGAGGGGCCGTTCTATCCGGCGGTGCTGCGCGACGCGATGTGCGCCGACGACGCGACCCCGGGTGGGGTCTACTTCGGCACCCGCTCCGGCTCGGTCTTCGCCAGCCGCGACGAGGGCGACTCCTGGTCGTCGGTCGCCGCACACCTGCCCGACGTGCTCTGCGTCCGCGCCGCGGAGGTCTGAGCGTGGTCACCGTGCTGCTGCCCGGCCCGTTGCGCGGCGAGGCCGGGGGTGCGAGTCGACTGAACGTCACCGCCGCCGGGACGCTGCGGGCGGTCCTCGACGAGGTGGCCGTCGCGCATCCCCGCCTGGCCCGGCGCATCCGCGACGAGCGCGGCGAGCTGCGCCGCTACGTGAACGTCTTCGTCGACGGGGAGGACTGCCGGCATTCCGGAGGTCTGGCCACGACGGTCGTGGACGGCGCGGAGGTGCAGGTGTTGCCCTCGGTGGCGGGCGGCTGAGCGAGCCGCCACGAAGGGCGTCCTCGACCCGATTGTCGGGTTCCCGAGGGTGACCGGTGCCACTGCCGGGCACGCTGCCGACGGAATAGTTGACTCGTCAAATAAGTTGTGAGCTGCGTCCGGGTACCACGACGGCATCCGGTTGACACGCGAGGAGCTGGTCATGCAGTTCGGAGTCTTCACCGTCGGTGACGTCACGGTCGATCCGACCACCGGTCGGGAGCCGACCGAGCATGAGCGGATCAAGGCGATGGTCGCCATCGCACTGAAGGCCGAAGAGGTCGGGCTCGACGTCTTCGCCGCCGGTGAGCACCACAACCCGCCGTTCGTTCCCTCGTCCCCGACCACCATGCTCGGTCACATCGCGGCCCGCACCGAGCGGCTGCTGCTGTCCACCGCGACCACGCTGATCACCACCAACGACCCGGTGAAGATCGCCGAGGACTACGCGATGCTCCAGCACCTGTCCGACGGCCGGGTGGACCTCATGATGGGCCGGGGCAACACCGGCCCGGTCTACCCGTGGTTCGGCAGGGACATCCGCGCCGGCATCCCCCTCGCCATCGAGAACTACGACCTGCTGCACCGGCTGTGGCGCGAGGACGTGGTCGACTGGAAGGGCAAGTACCGCACGCCGTTGCAGTCGTTCACCTCGACGCCGCGTCCGCTCGACGGGGTGCCGCCGTTCGTCTGGCACGGCTCGATCCGCAGCCCGGAGATCGCCGAGCAGGCCGCGTACTACGGCGACGGCTTCTTCGCCAACCACATCTTCTGGCCCAAGGAGCACACCCAGCGGATGGTCGGCCTCTACCGCCAGCGCTACGCCCACTACGGCCACGGCTCCGCCGACCAGGCCATCGTCGGCCTCGGCGGCCAGGTCTTCATGCGCCGCAACTCGCAGGACGCCGTCCGGGAGTTCCGGCCGTACTTCGACAACGCCCCGGTATACGGGCACGGGCCGTCGCTGGAGGAGTTCACCCGGGAGACCCCGCTGACCGTGGGCAGCCCGCAGCAGGTCATCGACCGCACGCTCGGCTTCCGCGAGTACGTCGGCGACTACCAGCGGCAGCTCTTCCTGATGGACCACGCCGGTCTGCCGCTCAAGACGGTGCTGGAGCAGCTCGACCTGCTCGGCGAGGAGGTCGTGCCGGTGTTGCGCAAGGAGTTCGACTCGCTGCGCCCGGCGCACGTGCCGGCGGCGCCCACGCACGCCTCCCTGGTCGCCGCGGCCGGCGGCGCGAAGGACAGCACCGTGCACGCCGTCGACGACGTGACGGGCAAGGCGCCGGAGGGGGCGACCCGATGACCCGCCGTACGCTGGCCGTCGTGTCGGCGGGGCTCAGCCAGCCCTCGTCCACCCGGCTGCTCGCGGATCAGCTCGCCGGGGCGACCCGCGACGAGCTGGTCCGGCGCGGCCACGACGCGGAGCTGCGCGTGGTCGACCTGCGCGAGTACGCCCACGACGTGGTCAACAACATGCTCACCGGATTCCCGCCGGCCGCGCTGCGCGAGGCCATCGACACGGTGACGGGGGCGGACGGCATCATCGCCGTCACCCCGATCTTCAGCGCCTCGTACAACGGGCTGTTCAAGTCGTTCTTCGACGTCCTGGACGCGGGGTCCCTGGTCGACCGGCCGGTGCTGATCGGGGCCACCGGCGGCACCGCCCGGCACTCGCTCGCCCTGGAGCACGCCGTACGCCCGATGTTCAGCTATCTGCGGGCGGTGGTGGTCCCCACGGCGGTCTTCGCCGCGCCGGAGGACTGGTCCGACGGCACCGCCGACGGCGCTCTGCGAGGCCGGATCCGGCGTGCCGCCGGGGAGTTGGCCGACCAGGTCGAGCGCCGTCCGCCCACCAGCGGCCCGGCGGACCCGTTCGCCCTAACCACCGACTTCCTGCAGATGCTCGGCCGAGAGGGCGACACTCCGGTCAGGTGACCAGCAGCGACCGGGACCACCCCACTCCGACGCCGATCTTGCAGATTCTGTTGCGGAAATGTCCCTTTGATGGGCTGATGCCGCAGCAGGAAGTGCAAGATCGGCGGGGGAGGGGACGTCGGGGGTGGGGCGTACCCTCCCCGGATGACCTCTGATGTGCGGCTGCGGCCGGTGCGCGAGGACGACCTCGTGGAGTTTTTTCTGCACCAGCAGGACCCCGAAGCCAACCGCATGGCCGCGTTCGGTCCGGTCGATCCGTCGGACCACCGTGAGTTCGCCCGCCACTGGGCACGGGTGCTCACCAACCCGGCGAACCGGGTCCGCACCGTCGAGGCCGACGGCGAGGTGGTCGGCTACGTGAGCGCCTTCCCGGTCGACGAGCAGACCGAGGTCAGCTACTGGATCGACCCGACCCGGTGGGGCCGCGGCCACGCGACCGCGGCCCTGGCCGCCCTGCTGCGCGAGCTGCCCCGGCCGGTGCACGCCCGGGCCGCGAAGGACAACGCCGCCTCTCTCGCGGTGCTGCGCAAGTGCGGGTTCGTCGTGGTCGGTGAGGACTCGGGGTACGCCAACGGGCGGGGCGCGGAGGTCGAAGAGTGGCTGCTGGAGCTGCCCGCCGACGCCCCTGACCTGGGCGGGCACTAGTCTCGCGGGGTGAATTGGTTGGATCTGGTCGGCTGGGCCGGCTCTGCGGTGCTGGTGTGGTCGCTGCTGCAGTCGCGCATCCTGCGGCTGCGCGCCCTCAACCTCGTCGGCTGTTTCATGCTGATCGGCTACAACGCCGCCATCGAGGTCTGGCCCATGGTCGGGCTCAACGTCGTCCTCGCGGTGATCAACATCTGGTATCTGCGGGGGATGCTCGCCACCCGCCACGACGAGCAGACGTACCAGGTGGTCCAGGTCGGTGTCGACGACCAGTTCCTGGCCCACACGCTGCGGGTGCACGGGCCGGACATCGCCCGCTTCAACCCCCACTTCCACTGGGACCCGGCCACCGCCGACCGCTCGGCCTTCCTGGTGGTCACCGCCGACGAGGTGGTCGGGGTGGTGCTGTCGCACGCCGAGGCACGCGGGGTCGCCCAGATCGACCTGGACTACGTGACCCCGAAATTCCGTGACTTCACCCCCGGCGAGTTCGTCTACCGCCGCAGCCGCCTCTTCACCGAGCGCGGCTTCCACCGGGTCGTCAGCCCACCCGGCATGATCGCCCCCTACTACCACCGGCTCGGTTTCCGCCCGGAGGGCGACTCGTACGTCCTCGACCTGCCCGCGTCACCCGCAACCGAATCGGCGTAGCGTCACCCCGGCAGGATTCGGCCGAGGCCGCACGGGGCACAGAAGCGCGTACGCCGGGCGGGCTCGTCGACCGGCGGGCGCCGTGCGTACCGGCCGGCGTCACCATCGCAGAGGGAGCGAACCGGGCGTGCAGAGCTACGGGAGCCAACTGGCCCTGGTCGGGATCCTGATCGTGATCAACGCGCTCTTCGCCGGCAGCGAGATGGCGCTCGTGTCACTGCGGGACAGCCAGATCCAGCGGTTGGAGCGCACCAGCCGGGCCGGAGGCGTGCTCGCCCGGCTCGCCAAGGACCCGAACCGCTTCCTCGCCACCATCCAGATCGGCATCACCCTCGCCGGCTTCCTGGCCTCCGCCGCGGCGGCGGTCTCCCTCGCCAAGCCCCTCGTGCCGCTGCTCGGGATGTTCGGCGACGCCGCCGAGACGGTGTCGATCGTGGTGGTGACCCTCGCGCTGACCTTCGTCACCCTGGTCTTCGGCGAGCTGGCCCCCAAGCGGATCGCCATGCAGTCCGCCGAGCGGTGGGCCCTGTTGGTGGCCCGCCCGCTCGACGTGCTCGCCAGCCTGACCCGGCCGGCCGTCTGGGCGCTCGGCGCGACCAGCGACCTGGTCGTCCGCCTGTTCGGGCTCAACCCGAAGCACGAGCCCGAGGAGATCGGCCCGGACGAGCTGCGCGACATCGTCGCCGGCAACCACGGCTTCACCAAGGAACAGCGCACCATCATCGCCGGGGCGGTGGAGATCGCCGACCGGCGGTTGCGGGCTGTCCTCGTACCCCGGTTGCAGGTCTTCACGCTCGACAGCGGGACCACCGCGGAGGCCGCGCGGCTCGTGCTGGCCGCCACCGGGCACTCCCGCGCGCCGGTGGTGCGCCACGGCGGGCTGGACGACACCGCCGGTGTGATCCACCTGCGCGACCTGGTCGGCGTGCCCGACGACAGGCCGATCGACGAGATCGCCCGCCCGCCGATGCTGCTGCCCGACTCGCTGCCGGTGGTGGACGCGCTGCGTCAGTTCAAGGCCGAGCGCCAACACATCGCGCTCGTCGTGGACGAGCGTGGCGCCGTCGACGGCATCGTGACCCTGGAGGACATCCTGGAGGAGATCGTCGGAGAGATCTACGACGAGACCGACCGGGACGGCTACTCGGTCCGGCGCGAACCGGACGGCGCGATGGTGCTGCCCGGCACCTTCCCGGTGCACGACCTCCCGGACATCGGCGTCGAGCTGCCCTCGCGGCCGGCCGGCGACTACACCACCGTCGCCGGGCTGGTGCTGGCCCGACTCGGGCACATCCCGACCGTCGCCGGGGAGGACGTCACCCTGGACGGCTGGGTACTGACGGTGGCCGACATCGACCACCGGGCCATCACCGAGGTACGTCTGAGCCAGGTCCCCACCGACGACGGTGACGACAGTGACGACGCCGACGAGGCCGTCGAGCCGGTGCTGGACGAGGCCCGTAGCTGACCGGCCCCGGCGTCGCCCGGCCGGTCAGTCCCGGGAGAGGTTCTGCAACCGGACCTGACCGCGGGCGACCAGGCGCTCCTTGGCGTCGGTGATTTCCACCTGCCAGAGCTGCTGGCTGCGCCCCCGGTGCACGGGGGTGCCGACAGCCCGCAGCTCGCCATCGGGCACGGCCCGCAGGAAGTCGGTCTGGTTCGACACCCCGACCACCGTTCCCCGGTCGGCCAGCCAGAGCGAACCCCCGACGCTGCCCGCCGTCTCCACGACCGAGCAGTACACCCCGCCGTGCTGGATGCCGAACGGCTGGTGCAGCTCCGGGCGGACCTGCCAGCTGATGACGACGCGGTCGGGGGTCGCCTCCTCGAATGTCAGGCCGAGCAGGTTGACGAAACCACCCGTCAGATCCGGCATCTCCACGGCAGAACCCTCCTGAGAACAGTGGGGCGCAAGCGTAACCGGGCGCGTTGCCCCAAACCCGGTACGGGTCGATGCCGCCGATGGGGGAGAATCGGTGACCGTGACCGACAGCAACCTCCCGCCGTCCGGGCCGGACTCCCTGACCGACGACCTGCTCTGGCGTGGCCTCATCCAGGACTCGACAGGCCTCGACGAGCTGCGCGAGCTGCTCGACGGTGGGAGCGCCGCCACCTACTACGTGGGCTTCGATCCCACCGCGCCCAGCCTGCACGTCGGCAACCTCATGCAGGTGCTCATGGCGCGTCGGCTGCAACTCGCCGGCCACCGCCCGTTGCTGCTGGTCGGCGGGGCGACCGGGCAGATCGGTGACCCGAAGGAGAGCGCCGAGCGGGCGCTGAACCCGACCGAGGTGATCGCCGGGTGGGTCGAGAGGATCCGCGAGCAGCTCGCGCCCTTCGTGTCGTACACCGGGGACAACGCGGCGCAGCTGGTCAACAACCTGGACTGGACCGGTGAGATGTCGGTGGTCGACTTCCTCCGGGACGTCGGCAAGCACTTCCCGGTCAACAAGATGCTGGCGCGGGAGGTGGTGCGGGCCCGGTTGGAGACGGGCATCAGCTTCACCGAGTTCAGCTACCAGCTGCTGCAGGCGAACGACTTCTTCGAACTGCACCGCCGGCACGGTTGCCAGCTTCAGTTCGGCGGCTCCGACCAGTGGGGCAACATCACCGCCGGCGTCGACTACGTGCGCCGGCGGGGCATGGGGCCGGTGCAGGCGTTCACCACGCCGCTGGTCACCAAGGCCGACGGCACCAAGTTCGGCAAGAGCGAGGGCGGCTCCGTCTGGCTCGACCCGACCATGACCAGCCCGTACGCGTTCTACCAGTTCTGGGTCAACGTCGACGACCGCGAGGTCGACCGCTACCTGCGGTACTTCAGCTTCCGTACCCGTGACGAGTTGGAGGAGCTGGCGAAGGCGACGGCCGAACGACCCGCGGCCCGGCTGGCCCAGCGGGCGTTGGCCGAGGAGCTGACCACGCTGGTGCACGGCCCCGAGGAGACCCGGCAGGCGATTGCCGCCAGTCAGGCGCTGTTCGGGCGGGGCTCGCTCGACGATCTGGCCCCGGAGACTCTGCGCGCGGCGCTCACCGAGGCCGGACTGGTGCGCCTCACCGGCGAGCTGCCGGACGTGGCGGGTCTGCTGCGGGATTCCGGGCTCGTGAGCGGCCTCAAGGAGGCCCGTCGCGTCATCACCGAGGGCGGGGCGTACGTGAACAACACCAGGGTGACCGAGGTGGACGCCACGGTGTCGACAGGCGACCTGCTGCATGGTCGTTACCTGGTGCTGCGTCGGGGGAAGCGGTCGTTCGCCGGCGTTGAGCTGGGCGAATAGTCGACCGTCGACGATGTGACGGGGGACGCGTCCGGCGGATTTGACGATCATCGGGCCGGACGCGTAACTTTCTCTCTGCCAGCGCGGAACGGACGAAACAGGCGAAAGCCTGAAAGCGGCCGGAGCGCGGTGACGGCCTCGGGGGTCGGGCGGTTCTGCCGCCAGATCGCCGACCGGGTGGTGCCGACAGAACGCCGCGAGGCGGATTTGGTGCGGCGGAACCGACCGGGTAAGGTAGTCAGTCGGCAGGGAAACGGACGAGCAAGCGGGAGACCGCTGCGGCCGGCCTGCCGCCCCATGAAGCGCACGGCGCAAGCCGGTCGAGTCATGGTGCCCGCAACACGGTGAAAGTACGACGAACCGCGAAACACCGGTTTGACACGGCGGAAATCGGCGGGTAACGTAGTAAAAGTGCCTGGCGCTGAAAGCGCCCGACACGCGGAACGAAAAGCCCCAAGTTGGGGTCCCAGAGATGGGGCTTCGGGTTGGTGTGTGGTTGTTCTTTGAGAACTCAACAGGGTGCTTGTAAAGCCAGTGCCAATTATGATTTATACCCCGGACTGGCAGCCTGCTTTTGGTGGG